>DASWAW010000058.1:0-2256 GCA_036390955.1 Arthrobacter sp. | reverse complement strand
CTCATGGTCCAGGCCGCCGGTGCGCCCAGGCGCCAGCCGGTGGTGGTGTCCCAGGGTGATCCGACCGCCGACGGGCCTTCGGCCAGGACCCAGAACGGCAGGGCCGCGGCAATGAGTTCGGCGTCGCCCACACGGCGGAAGCCGAAGTCCGGCATCTTGCGCTCGATCAGGCCGGTGTCGAGCCGGCCGGCGCGGACGTCGGCGTCGTTGATCAACAGGCGCAGGTATTCGACGTTGGTGTCGATCCCCAGCGCCGTGTAGCGGGACAGGGCTGTGTCGAGCTTGTCGAGGGCGGCCGTGCGGTTCTGGCCCCAGGCGATGACCTTGGCGACCATGGGGTCGTAGTCGCTGGAGATTTCCAGGCCTTCCAGGAGCGAGGAATCGATCCGGATGTCCGGGTCGGCGGAGGCCGGGGTGAAGGCGTCCAGGTCATCCATCGCGGTGAAGATCGTGCCCCGCTCATCCAGGAGCAGCACCTCACCGCCCGAGGGCATGAAGTTCTTCTCCGGGATTTCGGCGTAGACGCGCGCCTCCACCGAGTGCCCGTTCAGCACGACGTCGGACTGGCGGACGGTGAGTTCCTCTCCGGCGGCGATCCGCACCTGCCATTCGACGAGGTCGACGCCGGTGACCATCTCGGTGACGGGGTGTTCGACCTGCAGGCGGGTGTTCATCTCCATAAAGAAGAACTCGTCCGGGGCGTTGTCGGAGACGAGGAATTCCACGGTGCCGGCGCCGCTGTAGTTGACGCTGCGGGCGGCGTTGCAGGCGGCCTCGCCGAGACGGGCCCGGACAGCCGCGCCGTCGGGCAGGGATTCCAGCAATGGGGACGGGGCTTCCTCGATGACCTTCTGGTGCCGGCGCTGCAGCGAGCACTCGCGTTCGCCGAGGTGGATGACGTTGCCGTGGTTGTCCGCGAGGACCTGGACCTCGATGTGCCGCGGGGTCAGGACGAGGCGCTCCAGGAAGAGGGTATCGTCGCCGAAGGCGCTGGCAGCGACGCGGCGGGCGGTCACCAGGGTGTCGGCCAGGTCCTCGGGGCGTTCGACGATGTGCATGCCTTTGCCGCCGCCGCCGGCGGAGGGCTTAATCAGCAGCGGGAACCCGACGCCGGCCGCAGCCTCGATCAGCTGCGCGTCCGACATGCCCGGTTCGGCGATGCCCGGGACGACGGGAACCCCGTAACCGGTGACGTGGTTCTTCGAGCGGATCTTGTCGCCCATGACGTTGAGGGACTCGACACCGGGGCCGATGAACGTGATCTCCGCCTTCTCCAGGGCGCGGGCGAAGTCGACGTTTTCGCTCAGGAACCCGTAGCCCGGGTGCACCGCCTCGGCGCCGGTATCGCGGCAGGCCTGGATGATGGCCTCGATCTTGAGGTAGCTCTCGGCGGCGGCAGCGGGGCCGATCCGCACGGCGACGTCGGCCTCCCGCACGTGCCGGGCGTCGGCGTCGGCGTCGGAATAGACGGCAACCGACCGGATGCCGAGGGCGCGCAGGGTGCGGATGACGCGGCAGGCAATCTCGCCGCGGTTGGCGACGAGGACGGTGCCGAAGAGGGGTTTGGCGCCCTGCGGCTGCTGGGGAGTGGAGGTTGTAGTCACTTCTGGCTCACATCCGGAAAAGGCCGAAGGAGGTCTCCGGCAGCGGGGTGCGGGAGACGACGTCGAGCGCCAGTCCCAGGACGGTGCGGGTGTCCGCGGGGTCGATCACGCCGTCGTCCCAGAGGCGGGCGGTGGAGTAGTAGGGGCTGCCCTGGTCCTCGTACTGGGCCTTGATCGGGGCCTTGAACGCTTCCTCGTCCGCGGCGGACCATTCCTCGCCGCGGGCCTCGTACTGGTCGCGCTTGACCGTGGCGAGCACGCTGGAGGCCTGGTTGCCGCCCATCACCGAGATCCGGCTGGCCGGCCACATCCACAGGAAGCGCGGCGAGTAGGCGCGCCCGCACATGGAATAGTTGCCGGCGCCGAAGGACCCGCCGATCACCACGGTCAGCTTGGGGACACGGGCGGTGGCGACGGCGGTGACCATCTTGGCGCCGTTCTTGGCGATGCCGCCCTGCTCGTAGTCCTTGCCGACCATAAAGCCCGAGAGGTTCTGCAGGAAGATCAGCGGGATGCCGCGCTGGTCGCAGAGCTCGATGAAGTGGGCCCCCTTGAGCGAGGATTCGCTGAAGAGCACCCCGTTGTTGGCGACGATCCCGACCGGGTGGCCGTGCAGTTTCGCGAAGCCGGTGACGAGGGTGGTGCCGTAGTT
>DASWAW010000057.1:0-4362 GCA_036390955.1 Arthrobacter sp. | reverse complement strand
CTACCGATTTCGTGTTGCCGTACGCCGAATCGTAGACAACCAGGGCTTTCATGCCGTGATCACGACCTTGAGGGCCTTCGTTTCCGCGGCCCGGCCGAAGGTGTCGTAAGCCTCCAGGAACTGATCGAAGCTGAAGTGGTGGGTGGCGAACTTCTCCGCCGGTACCTTTTTCTGCGCCACGAGCTTGAGCAGCATCGGGGTGGTGTTGGCATTCACCAGCCCCATGCTGATGTTGATGTTCTGGATCCAGAGATTCTCCACATGCAGCTCCACGGATTTGCCGTGCACACCGACGTTGGCCACGTTGCCGCCGGGGCGCACGATGTCCGTGCACATGCTGAAGGTCGCCGGGATGCCGACCGCCTCAATTGCCACGTCCACGCCCTGCCCGTCGGTCAGCGCGAGCACCTGCTCCTTCCAGTCGGCGTCGCCGGAAAGGACGACGTCGGTGGCGCCGAACTCGCGGGACTTTTCCAGCCGGTTGGTGTCCAGGTCGATGGCGATGATGGTGGCCGCGCCGTAAAGTCCGGCAGTGGCGATGGCTGCGAGGCCCACCGGGCCGGCACCGACGACGGCGACCGTGTCGCCGGGCTTGACGCGGCCGTACTGCACCCCGATCTCGAAGCCGGTGGGGAGGATGTCGGAGAGCATCACGGCCTGTTCGTCGGTGACGCCCTCAGGGAGCAGATGGAGGGAGTTTTCGGCATAGGGTACGCGGACGTACTCGGCCTGGGTGCCGTCAATCAGGTGGCCGAAGACCCACCCGATGCCGGAGGCCCCTTCCTCACCCATGCAGTGCGAGTACAGGCCGCTCTTGCAGTTGGCGCAGTGGCCGCAGGACTTGATGCAGGAGATGATGACGCGGTCCCCCACCTTCAGGCTGGTGACCGAAGAGCCGACCTCGGTGATCGTCCCGACGCCTTCGTGGCCCAGGATCCGGCCCTTGGTCACGGCGGGAACATCCCCCTTGAGAATATGGAGGTCCGTTCCGCAGATAGTGGTGGTGTCCACTTTGACAATCACGTCACTGGGATTCTGGATCTTGGGATCGGGAACGTCCGTCCAGGACATTTCTCCGGGACCGCCATAAACGAGGGCTTTCATGCGTTCTCCTTGATTCTGAGGATGGTATGCGGATCCACGATGCGGAGCCTGCACGGGGTTACCGTGCCGTCGATGCCCGATGACACGACTGAGCGGCTTGCATGTTCGTGAAGTTCTTCAATGGCCTCGGCCGTCACGCGGGCGTGGGCAAGGTCCACCACGATTTCGTAACCGGGAAGTTTGGCGGTCACGCGGCGGCAGACGACATAGAGTGCCCTGATATTGGCGGGCGTAACGACGCCCCGCACATTAACCCGCGCCGACTCCTCAAGCGCGTCGATCCGGATGAGAACCTTGATGCGCGGATCCCCGTGTGACGGGTGCGCGTAGTAGGCGCTGGACCGGCTTCCGTGCTGCCTGTGCGTCATGCGGCGTCAGAGCTCCCGCATAGCCCGTGAACGGAATCAAGAATGTAAACGCTGTTATCAGTCATATTGGCTGCGGTCTCCTGCCCTGTCCCGCGGACACGGGGCAGTGCAGAATGCCTTTTCCTTCCCCAAGGTTCGAGCGAGACCGTACAACTGATAAGCAAGCGGTTCATCCCCAATGGCCGTGCAGGAACCGCCCCAAGTCCAGCATGGTTGGTGCGTATTTCCGGTGCAAGAGGCGAAAGTCCCTTGTCCTGCCGGCGCCGGAAACCGTCGGCTTTCGAGGGTCCGGATCCCAGCCGCGGCGGGTCCCGATTGGCGCTGCGCGTTCCCGCCCATAGCCTGTTTCCTATGCCTGAGACTCCTGCCAGTTCCATGAACGACCTCGTGCTCGCCTCGGTCCGGGTCCCGGGCGACACGGCGCTGTACGACGTGCATGTGTCCGACGGGGTGGTTTCGCGAATCACTCCGGCCGCGTTGCCCGGCGACCCCGGTGCCCGGGTGGTTGACCTGGACGGACGCTACGTCATCCCAGGGTTGTGGGATGAGCATGTCCACATGACCCAGTGGGCCCTCGCCGCCAACCGGATCGACCTCTCCGGCGCCGCCTCGGCGCGCGAGGCGGCCGCCGTCGTGCGTTCCCATCTGGCCGGCCCCGGCCTTGCGGGTGAAGGGGGCGGCGGCCTGACAGTGGTGGGCGTCGGTTTCCGGGACGCCGTCTGGGCGGATGCGCCCAGTCGGGATCTGCTTGACCGCGCCACCCGGGGCCGGCCGACGGCGCTGCTTAGTCATGATCTGCACTGCGTCTGGCTCAACGGCGCGGCGGCCGAACGCTATGGCGTGACGGTGGACGCATCCGGGCTGCTGCGTGAGGAGCCGGCCTTCGAGCTGACCCGCGAGCTGGGCAAACTGCCGGACGCCGTCGTCGATGCCTGGGTGCGGGAGTCCGGACAGGCGGCAGCCGCACGCGGGATTGTGGGAATTGTCGATTTCGAAATGACCTGGAACCGTGACGTGTGGCTGCGGCGCATGGCGGGCGGGTTCGATTCCTTCCGGGTCGACGCCGGCGTCTACCCGCAGGACCTGGCGCGGGCCGTCGCGGAGGGGATGCGGACCGGGCAGGAGCTCGACGGCGGGGCGGGGCTGCTGCGGGTGGGCCCGCTCAAGGTGCTGATCGACGGTTCGCTGAACACCCGCACGGCGTACTGCGTGGATCCATACCCGCACGGCGGCCGCGGCCTGCTCACGGTGAGCGAGGCGGAACTGCTCGACCTGCTGGTCCGCGCGCGGGAGTCCGGGTTTGTTCCGGCGGTGCACGCGATCGGCGACGGCGCGAACGAAGTGGCGCTGAATGCCTTTGCGGCGGCCGGGACCACCGGCAGGATTGAGCATGCCCAGTTTGTCCGCGGCCAGGACTTTGCGCGTTTCGGCGAGTTGGGCCTGACGGCGAGTGTCCAGCCCGCCCATGCCCTGGACGACCGTGATGCAGCCGATGCCAACTGGGCCGGGCGCACTGACCGGGCATTCCCGCTGCGGTCGCTGCTGGCTGCCGGGGCTACCCTGGCGCTGGGCTCCGATGCGCCGGTGGCCCCGCTGGAGCCGTGGACCGCCATGTCGGCGGCCACCACCCGGGCGCGGCGGGACGGGCGGGAGCCGTGGCACCCGGAGCAGGCACTCACCCGGCAGGAGGCCCTGACTGCGTCAACACGCGGACGGGGCAGGATCCGGGTGGGGGATCCGGCGGACGTCGCGGTGCTCGACGGCGACCCGCTGACGGTAGCCGACGCCACCTTTGCGGCGATGCCGGTGGCCGCGACCCTGGTGGCGGGGCGGTTTACCTACCGCGGCGGCCTCTGACCGGCTGAACGTTGCTGAATTTTGTTGCCCTTGGCTGAACTTAGTTGCCCTTGTCCCGGGCCTGGACCAGATTTGCGAACGGCAGCCGGTTGTACTCTTCGATAAATGCGGCGTGGTACCCGGCTTCCGCCGTGGTGAGCTGCTCCACGGGGAGCTCCTTCCACGCGACCACCAGCGATCCGGCCGCGGCGAGCTGCCAGACCAGCCGGCCGTCCCAATGGCCGGGTGGTTTGCCTTTGCCGAAGTCGACGAATTCCTGGATTTGCCGGCGCAGCCCGCGGTTGCCCTTGCTCCCGGGGCCGGCTTTGCCCACATAGAGGACGTCCGCGCCGTCGATCCATTCGGCTTCGATCGCGTCCGCCTTCAAAGTGGGGTCCTTCTTTTTGAAGACGCCGGCCGTGCTCCTGGCCAGGAACTGTGCACGGAAGCCCTCGGGCTGCAGTACCGCGAAGATCCCGGGTTTCTGCGGGATCCGGTTGATGTCAAGGTCAGCGAGCGGCCGGAACCCGGTGAACCCGTCCGCTTTCAGTGACTGTCTGTTGACTGGCATGGGTTCCTTGGATCGGGGGCTGGGCGTTCCTTCAAAGCTTACGGACAGGCAGCAACGAGGCCCGCTTTTAATGTCGGAGGTGCCCGATAGCCTGATTCCATGGACGGCAAGCAGGGGCCCGAGATGGTTCCGGAAGCGGCGGTTGGTGTGGCGGTCACCGAAGGTGCAGGCATGCCGCTTCGCGAGGTCGTGCCTGGGCCGGACGGTGCTCGTCTGATTGCTGAGATCCGGTCCCTGGAGGACCAGAAGTCTGCCCTGGCTGCCCGGCAGGCGCGCCTGTCCGTCGCCTTCGATCTGATCCAGCGCCGCGAACAGCGGGACCTGGGGATGCCCGCGGCGGATCTGGGTGCCGGGGTCGGCGCGCAGATCGCGCTGGCCCGGCGGGAATCCCCGGCCCGCGGCGGACGGCTCCTGGGCCTGGCCAAAGCCCTCGTCACCGAAATGCCCCACACCCTCGCGGCGCTGGAGAGCGGGCAGCTCAAC
>DASWAW010000056.1:0-1731 GCA_036390955.1 Arthrobacter sp. | reverse complement strand
GCCGTCTTCGGCTGTGGCGGTGACCTTGAGCGTCTTCGGCGTGGTGCCTTCGTTGAGGGCGGTGACGCCCTCAACCGCGAAGGTTTCCGTGCCGGTCAGCCCGAGGCTGGCAGCGTTCTGGCCGGCCGGGTACTGCAGGGGAAGGACGCCCATGCCGATCAGGTTGGAGCGGTGGATGCGCTCGTAGCTTTCGGCCACGACGGCCTTGACGCCCAGGAGTGCGGTGCCCTTGGCTGCCCAGTCACGGGATGAGCCGGAGCCGTACTCCTTGCCTGCCAGGACGACCAGCGGGATGCCGGCGGCCTGGTAGTTCTGCGCGGCGTCGTAGACGTAGGCCTGCGGGCCGTCGGCCTGGGTGAAGTCGCGGGTGAAGCCACCCTCGACGCCGTCCAGGATCTGGTTCTTGATCCGGATGTTCGCGAACGTTCCGCGGATCATGACCTCGTGGTTGCCACGGCGAGAGCCGTAGGAGTTGAAGTCCTTGCGCTCCACACCGTTGGCCAGCAGGTACTGTCCGGCCGGGGTGTCCGACTTGAAGGAACCTGCCGGGGAGATGTGGTCCGTGGTGACCGAATCGCCCAGCTTCAACAGCACACGTGCGCCGGTGATGTCCGTGACGGGCTCCGGCGTTGCCTTCATGCCGTCGAAGTACGGGGGCTTCCGGACATAGGTGGACTTCGGATCCCAGGCGAAGGTATCGCCGGCCGGGGTGGAAAGTGCCTTCCAGCGGTCGTCGCCTTCGAAGACGCCCTCGTAGCCGCGGGCGAACATCTCCTTGTCGATCGAGGAATCGATGACCTGCTGGACCTCGACCGGGTTCGGCCAGATGTCCTTCAGGAAGACGTCGTTGCCGGCCTCGTCCTGGCCCAGGGCGTCGGCCTCGAAATCGAAGTCCATGGTGCCGGCCAGGGCGTAAGCGATGACCAGCGGCGGGGAGGCCAGGTAGTTCATCTTCACGTCCGGGTTGATCCGGCCTTCGAAGTTGCGGTTACCCGAGAGCACGGCGGTGACGGAAAGGTCGTTGGCCTGGATGGCCTCGGAGATTTCGGCGTCGAGCGGGCCGGAGTTGCCGATGCAGGTCGCGCAGCCGTAACCGACGATGTAGAAGCCGAGCTTCTCCAGGTACGGGGTCAGGCCGGACTTGTTGTAGTAGTCGGTGACGACCTTGGACCCGGGAGCCACGGAGGTCTTGACCCACGGCTTCGAGGTCAGGCCCTTGTCAACGGCGTTGCGGGCCAGCAGTGCGGCGGCCAGCATCACGGACGGGTTGGACGTGTTGGTGCAGGAGGTGATCGAGGCGATCGACACCGCGCCGTGGTCCAGCTCGAACTCGCGGCCGTCTGCGGTCTTGACGCTGACCTTGGTGGACGGGCGGCCGTCAGACTTGGGGCCGTGTGCGTGCGGGGCCTCGTCGGTCAGGTGCGTTCCCGAAGCGGTGAACGACGGCGCATCCGAAGCGGGGAAGCTTTCGTCGATGGCCTCGTCCACGCTTCCGCCGGCCAGCTCTTCCTTCACGTAGTTGCGCAGGTCCTGGCGGAACTGGTCCTTGGACTCGGTGAGGATGATGCGGTCCTGCGGGCGCTTCGGGCCGGAGATCGACGGGACAACCGTCGACAGGTCCAGCTCGAGGTACTCGGAGAACTTGATCTCCTTGGAAGGATCGTGCCAGAGGCCCTGTTCCTTCGCGTAGGACTCCACGAGGGCAACGTTCTCGTCCGAGCGGCCGGTGAG
>DASWAW010000055.1:0-2612 GCA_036390955.1 Arthrobacter sp. | reverse complement strand
ATTGACCGGGCTAAGGCCTCCGGCCACGACCTCAGCGGCACCACCATGGTGGTCACGCTGGAGCCGTGCAACCACTGCGGACGCACCGGGCCCTGCGCGCAGGCGATCATCGAGGCCGGCATTGCGGACGTCGTCTACGCGATCGATGATCCGCACGACCCCGCCGCCGGCGGCGCGGCCACACTGCGAGCCGCGGGAGTCCGCGTCCGCTCCGGACTCGGCGCGCAGGCCGCGCTGGAACTGAACCGTCGCTGGTTCGACGCCGTTGCGGCCCAACGGCCGTTCGTCACCCTGCATATTGCGCAGACCCTCGACAGCCGCATCGCCGCCAGCGACGGCACCAGCCAATGGATCTCCAGCCCGGAATCGCTCGCCGACAACCACGCCCTGCGCGGCCGGATCGACGCGATCCTGGTCGGCACCCAGACCGTCCTCGTGGACAATCCGCGCCTCACCGCTCGCGGCGCCGACGGGGAACCGGCCGGCCGGCAACCCTTGCGGGTCGTGATGGGCCACCGGGGGATCCCCGAAGGCGCCGCGATCAACGGCGACGACGGCAAGGTCCTCCACCTGCCCACGCGTGATCCGCAGGAAGCCCTGGACGAGCTGTTCACCGCCGGGGTCAGGCACCTCATGGTGGAGGGCGGCTCCCGCATCCTCAGCGCCTTCCTCGCCGCCGGGCTCGTGGACGAACTCATCGTTTACCTCGCCCCGACGCTCCTTGGCTCCGGCACCCCGGCACTGGAGGACCTTGGCATCACCACCCTGGCCGACGCCCAGCAGTGGGAATGGGACCCCGCCTCCGGCGGGGCGGTCCGGCCGCTCGGCCGCGACCTGCGGCTGCATTTGCGGCCCGCCCCGGCGGGCAGCACCCCGGCAGCCAGCGCCCCAACAGTCAGCGACCCGGCAGCCAGTGCCCAGGCACCCGCAGCAGCAGCGATCAAGACTTCATCCGATTCAACCCCGCTCCGCACAGGCGCGGACACCGCCGCAGGAGGCAACTGATGTTCACCGGAATAATCGCCGAGCAGGGAAAGGTGTTGTCCGTTGAACGCAACGGCGACATCAGCGCCACCGTCCGGCTCCACGCGCCCGGCAGCACCGAGGGACTGGCTCTCGGCGGCTCCATCGCCGTCAACGGCGTCTGCCTCACGGCCACGCAGATCGACGGCAAGGATTTCAGCGTCGACGTGATGGGCGAAACCCTGACCCGCAGCACCATCGGCGAACTCGCGGCCGGGGACCCGGTCAATCTGGAACGGTGCGTTCCGGCCGGCGGCCGGCTTGACGGGCACGTCGTCCAGGGCCACGTCGACGGCGTCGGGCAGCTGCTCGAGCGCGAGGCGCTGGGCAACTGGGACCGTCTCCGCTTCGGCGTTCCCGCCGGACTGGCGCGCTACATCGCCGAGAAGGGGTCCATCGCCGTCGACGGCGTTTCGCTGACCGTGACCGCCGTGAGCGTGGCCGCAGAACCGGCGCCGTGGTTCGAAGTGGGGCTGATCCCCACCACGCTGGCCGACACCGGGCTGGGCGCGAAAGCCATCGGCAGCCATGTCAACCTCGAAGTGGACGTCCTGGCGAAGTACACTGAGCGCCTGCTCGCATTTTCAGGCACAGCGGCCGGCGGAGCAGCAGTACGCGCAGAGGGGGCAACAGCGTGAACAACGTCAAGGACATCCCTGCCCGGCAGCCCATGCTCACCGACCCCGCCGACGCCGCCCTTCCCGCCGAGTTCGCTCCCGCGCCGGTCGTCCCGCCGGCCGGCCTGGACCTGATCGAAGATGCCGTCCGCGCCATCGCCGCCGGGCGCCCCGTCCTGGTGGTCGACAACGAGGACCGCGAAAACGAAGGCGACATCATCTTCGCCGCCCAGCACGCCACGCCGGCCCTGATGGGCTGGACCATCCGGTACAGCTCCGGCGTGATCTGCGTACCGCTCGACGGCGGCCGTGCCGACGCTCTGGCGCTCCCGCCGATGGTCGAAATCAACGAGGATGCCAAGGGCACCGCCTACACCGTGTCGTGCGATGCCGCGTTGGGGGTCAGCACCGGAATCTCGGCCACGGACCGGGCCCTGACCGCCCGGATCCTGGCCGATCCCGGAAGCCAGCCGGCCGCGCTGACACGTCCCGGGCATGTTTTTCCGCTCCGCGCCGTTAAGGGGGGAGTGCGGGAACGTCCCGGCCACACCGAAGCAGCCGTGGAGCTGTGCCGGCTGGCCGGACTCGAGCCCGTGGGTGTGATCGCAGAAGTGGTGTATGACAACGGAGAAATGATGCGGCTGGACGGACTTCGCGGCTTCGCTTTGGAGCACGGCTGCCCGCTGATCTCGATTGCGGATCTGGTGGCCTACCTTGAGGCCGGGCAGTCTGCCGGCCCCGCAACGGACCCCTTGTGATGGAGGAGAAACGATGACGACGTCGGAAGCACAAGAACAGCGGACGGCCGGACGCCAACCGCATCCGGTCAGCGCCGGCCCGATCGTCCAGCTGCCCACCGCCTTCGGTGAGTTCTTGGCGCAGGCCTGGACCGATCTGGCCACCGGTGCCGAGCACCTGGCGGTCAGCTCCCCGCTGCCGCCGGTCGACGGGACGGCACCGCTGGTCCGCCTG
>DASWAW010000054.1:0-2349 GCA_036390955.1 Arthrobacter sp. | reverse complement strand
CCGATCACCAGCAGCCCCACCATGGTCAGCAGCGCCGGCTGGTAGGACGCGGCGGTCAGCTGGCCGGGTTTGCCCTGGGCGTCCAGGAATGCGTTGACGATCAGCGGACCGGCAATGCCGGCCGCGGACCACGCCGTCAGGAGCCGGCCGTGGATTGCCCCGACCTGGAACGTGCCGAACAGGTCGCGCAGGTAGGCCGGGACGGTCGCGAAGCCGCCGCCGTAGAAGGAGATGATGACGAAGGCCAGCGCCACGTAGAGGAAGGTACTCGTGGAACCGGCAAGTGCCAGCACCGTGTAGAGGACGGCGCCGACGCCGAGGTACATCATGTAGATGCGTTTGCGGCCGGTCACGTCGGAGGTGGCGGACCAGGCGAAGCGCCCGGACATGTTGCCGATCGAGAGCAGCCCGACGAAGCCGGAGGCGACGGCGGCGCTGACCAGGGACACGCCGTCGGACTGGCGGAAGAAGTCCTGGATCATCGGCGCGGCCTGTTCCAGGATGCCGATACCGGCGGTGACGTTGCAGAAGAGGGCGATCCAGACGAGCCAGAACTGCCGGGTCTTCACGGCGTTCTTGGCGGAGACGTTGTCCGTGGTGACGAGCGTGGCGGTCTTGACCTTGGAGGGGTCGAATCCGGCCGGCTTCCAGCCCTCGGCCGGGACCTTGATGGTGAACGCGCCGAACATCATGTAGGCGAGGTACACGACGGCGAGGGTGAGGAAGAGCTTGCCGACGGAGTCGCCGCTGGCGATCCAGCCTTTGGCGCCGGAGTTGGGGTCGTACATTTTCAGCATCGCGGTGGACACCGGGCTGGCGATCAGGGCGCCGCCGCCGAAGCCCATGATGGCCATGCCGGTCGCGAGGCCCGGACGGTCGGGGAACCATTTGATCAGCGTGGAGACCGGCGAGATGTAGCCGATGCCCAGGCCAATGCCGCCGATGAAGCCATAGCCCAGGTAAACGAGCCAGAGCTGGCTGCTGAAGATGCCGAGCGAACCGATCAGGAAGCCGCTGGCCCAGAACATCGCCGAGGTGAACATCGCCTTGCGCGGGCCATTCTTATCCACCCACGTGCCCATGATGGCGGCCGAAAGGCCCAGCATCACGATGGCGATTGAGAAGATCACGCCGATCTCGGTCAGGCTCGCACCGAAATGCTTCACCAGGGCCGTCTTGTAGACACTCGTCGCGTACGCCTGGCCGATGCACAGGTGCACGGCCAGCGCTGCGGGCGGCACCAGCCAGCGGTTGAATCCCGGTGGGGCGATCGTTCGTTCGCGGTCCAGCCAGCCCATAGTTGCTCCCCTTGCTTGTCGAAGACGTCGGTGTCCCGGCGGCATAGAGGCGAACGGCCCCCAAAGTGGACCGTTGCCTTCGGCAATCATGGTGCAATTCATCAGCAAACGTACTACTTCTGCGCCGAGCGGTACGAATTCCGCGATGAGCGGTCGGCTTACTTCCGTGCCCTATTTTCCAAGTCCGGCCTTCCGCAGCGCCTCCGCCATCGCCGTGTTGGCAGGCGCCGGAACGGGCGCCGTTTTCTGCGGCTGCCGGGCGGGAGCCCTCCGGTCGGGTGCCGGCTTGCCGGACGGCTGCTTTGTCGGCGCCTGCTGGGCCGCCTGTCGCGGGCGGTCCGGCCGGTCAGCCGCACGTTCACCGGCAGCGGCACGACCCCCGGCACCGGATCCACCGGAAGCCGGTTCGTCGTCGAGCCGCAGTGTCAGCGAGATCCGTTTCCGCTCCGGATCGGCTTCCAGGACCTTGACGCGCACCACCTGGCCGGATTTGACCACTTCCCGCGGATCGGAGACGAAGCGGTTGGCCAGCGCCGAGACGTGCACCAGGCCATCCTGGTGCACTCCGACGTCGACAAACGCGCCGAACGCCGCGACATTGGTGACCGTCCCTTCCAGCACCATCCCGGGCCTGAGATCCGAGATCTTCTCGATGCCGTCCGCGAACGTCACCGCCGCAAAGGCCGGACGCGGGTCTCGGCCGGGCTTCTCGAGCTCGGCGATGATGTCCTGCACCGTGGGCAGGCCGAAGGCGCCGTCGACGAAGTCCTGCGGGTTCAAGGTGGCGTAGCCTCCCGTGGCCCCCTTCCCGCCGGCGGCGGCTTTGATCTTCCGCGCCACCGGGTACGCCTCCGGGTGCACGCTGGAGGCATCCAGCGGCTCCGCTCCCCCGGTGATCCGCAGGAAGCCTGCGCATTGTTCGAACGCCTTGGCACCGAGCCGCGGCACCTTCTTCAGCTCGCTGCGTTTGTGGAACGGGCCGTGCTCGTTCCGGTACGCCACGATGTTCTCGCTCAGCAGCGGCCCGACGCCGGCCACCCGGCTCAGCAGC
>DASWAW010000053.1:0-4090 GCA_036390955.1 Arthrobacter sp. | reverse complement strand
AACACCGTCGCGGCGATGGCCAGCAGGAAGCCGATGTGCAGCCGGTACTGGCTGCCGAAAATCTGCGGGTACACGGCGGACGCGTCCAGGATCGGGGAAATCGGAGTGGTCTCCCCCGGCCGCTGGAACGCCGGGGTGTCCAGGAGGTAGCGCACGAGGTACAGGGCGATGTAGTTGAACATGATGGTCACGATGACCTCGTGGGCTCCGGTTCTCGCCTTGAGCAAACCCACCAGGCCGCCCCAGACGGCGCCGCCGACGATGCCGGCGAGCAGGACCAGCAGCAGGTGCAGCCCCACCGGCAGGTCCAGGGCGAAGCCCACCCACGCGGCCAGGATGCCGGCCATGATGATCTGGCCCTGCGCACCGATGTTGAACAGGCCGGCGCGGAAGGCCAGGGCGACGCCGAGGCCGGCCGTGATCAGCGGCGTCGCGATGGTGAGGGTCTCCATCAGCGGGGCGAACTGGCCGCCCACTCCGCTGCCGCGCGGGTTGAAGACCGAGCCCTGGAAGAGCGCGACGTAGGAACCCGTGGCGGCGGACCAGACGGCGGCGAGGAAGTCGGTTGGCCGGGCGAACAAGTAGGTCGACGTGGCGGCGACCACCTTGTCCGTGCTGGCAATGAGCAGTCCGCCCAGGATCAGTGCCAGGAGCACCGCCAGGATGGTCACGATGCCGTTGCCGGTGAAGATCTTGCGCAGCACCGAGTCCGAGTCCTCGGCCCCGGGGAGGGTCCCGCTCTGGGCCGAGACCGGTACCGCCGACGGCTGCATCGCCCCGCCGGCGGTGTCCAGCGCGGTGACAAAGGCGGTGTCCTCGGCGTCGGGCGTCTCTATGCCCGCGTCCGTGGCCCTGTCCGAGTCCGGGGACTGCGATTTCGGGGACTGCGATGCCGGGGGCTGCGCTGCCGGAATCCGATCCGGGTCCGGTTCGGCCGTGAGCCGCGGCTCGTTGTTCTCACTCATGGTCGTCTCCTACGGCGCCGGAGCGGGACTCCTGCACGGGCTGGGCGGCGGGCGCTTGGTTCGTTGCCCGGGGTGCGGCGGGGGTTCCCGCCTGGGTCGCGGCGGGGCTTCCCGCGGGGGTGTCGGCGCTGGGCGGTGCCGGATGGCTGCCCGCGGTGCCGCCGGGGGCGTCCTCCGGGGACAGCCCGGCCATCATCAGGCCGAGGACGCCGCGTCCGGTGCCGGCCGGGACGATCCCGACCAGTTTGCCCTTGTAGAGCACGGCGATCCGGTCGGCGAGGTCAATCACCTCGTCCAGTTCGGTGGAGACGATCATCACCGGGGTGCCGTGGTCGCGTTCGGCCACAATGCGCTTGTGCAGGAACTCGATGGATCCGACGTCGACGCCGCGGGTGGGCTGGGAGGCGATGAAGAGCCGCAGCGGCCGGGACAGCTCCCGCGCCATCACGACTTTCTGCTGGTTGCCGCCGGACAGGGTGCCGGCCGCCAGCGAACCTGACGGGGTGCGCACGTCGAACTCGTCGATCCGGGTCTTGGCGTTCTCCAGGACCTTTGCCGGGCTCATGCTGATGCCCTTGGCGAACGGGGCCTGGTCATAGCGGTCAAGAATCAGGTTTTCGGCGATCGAGAAGGTACCGATCAGCCCGTCCACCGAGCGGTCTTCCGGCACGAAGCCAACACCGGCGTTGAGGACTTCCTTGACGCTGCGGCCCAGGAGTTCCTCGCCGTCGAGCAGGATGGAGCCGTGGACGCGGTCCTGGAGGCCCAGGATGGCCTCGGTCAGTTCCGTCTGGCCGTTGCCCTGGACGCCGGCGATGGCGAGGATCTCGCCGCGGGCGATGTCGAAGCTGATGCCGTCCACAACGTGCTGGCCGCTGGGCGCGATCACGGTCAGGTCCTTGACCTCGAAGGTCGTCTCCTGGGGCTTGGCCGGGGCCTTGTCCAGGGTCAGGTTCACGGCGCGGCCCACCATCATGGAGGCAAGTTCCGTCGTCGAGGCGCCGGGATCGGCGGTGCCGACCACCTTGCCGCGCCGGATCACCGTGATGGTGTCGGAGACGGCCTTGACCTCGCGGAGCTTGTGCGAGATGAAGACGATCGAGGTGCCGTGGCTCTTGAGCTGGCGCATGATGTCCAGCAGCTCATCGGTGTCCTGCGGGGTGAGCACGGCGGTGGGCTCATCGAGGATGAGCACCTTGGCGTCGCGGACGAGGGCCTTGATGATTTCCACCCGCTGCTGCACCCCCACCGGGAGGTCCTCGATCAGCGCGTCGGGGTCGACGTCGAAGCCGTACCGGTCGGAGATTTCCTGGATCTTCCGGCGGGTGTCGTCCAGGTTCAGGAAGCCCCCGGCCGTGGTGGTCTCCGCCCCCAGGGCGACGTTTTCGGCGACCGTAAAGACCGGGACCAGCATGAAGTGCTGGTGCACCATGCCGATGCCCGCGGCCATGGCGTCGCCCGGGCCGCGGAAGGTGACGGGTTTGTCGTCGACGAGGATCTGGCCCTCGGTGGGCTCGTACAGTCCGTACAGGACGTTCATCAGCGTGGACTTACCCGCGCCGTTTTCGCCGAGCAGACAGTGAATCTGCCCGGGTTCAACAACCACATCGATGTGATCGTTGGCTACCAGGGAGCCGAAGCGTTTGGTGATCCCCTTGAGTTCAAGTTTCAAAACTCTGACCAATCTCGAAGTGTCCGGCTGGCCTTGCCCGGACGGATGATGGGGCTGCAGCAACAGCCTAGTGCCTGCAACCGGAAGCGGACTCGGTCCGCTCAACGAAAAGCGCCACAGCCCGTGCGGTGGATGACCGGACGGGCCGTGGCGCTTGGCGGAGGGAGTTAGACCTTCGGGCTGGCTGCGGATTCAACCTTCAGCTTGCCGTCGGCGATGTCCTTCTTGATCTGCTCCAGCTGGGTCTTCACTTCGGCCGGAACCGCGGAATCCAGGTCGTGGAACGGAGCCAGCTGCACGCCGTCGTTCGCGAGGGTGCCAACGTACGGCGTGTTGCTGAACTGGCCGTCCTTGTCCTGCTTGACGACCGTCTCGACGGCCTCGCCCATCAGCTTCATGACGGAGGAGAGCATGATGTCCTTGTAGTCCGGGGCCGTGAGGAAGCCGTCGGAGTCAACCCAGATGAGCTTGACGTCCTTGCCTGCTGCCTTGGCTTCCTTCAGGGCCGCGCCCGCACCCTTGCCGACCGGACCGGCGACGGGCATGACGATGTCCGCGCCCTGGTCCAGGAAGTTCTGGGTGAACTGCTTGCCCTTGTCCTGCTTCTCGAAGTCGCCGGTGAAGGAACCGTCCTGCTTGGCCTTGTCCCAGCCGAGGACCTTGACGTCCTTGCCGTTCTTCTCGTTGAAGTACTTGACGCCGTCGGCGTAGCCGTCCATGAAGATGGTGACGGTGGGGATCTTGATGCCGCCGAAGGTGGCGACCGTCCCGGTCTTGGTGGTGCCTGCCGCGAGGTAGCCCGCCAGGAACGCAGCCTGGGCCGTGTCGTAGATGATCGGCTTGACGTTGCTGATCGGGGTCTCGTAGCCGAAGTCGATGATGGCGAAGTGCTTGTCAGGGTTCGCCGTGGCCTGGGCCTTGGTGGCGTCGCCGAGCAGGAATCCGACCGTCACGGTCAGGTTGCAGCCTGCAGTGACCATCGCGCGCAGGTTGGGCTCAAAGTCGTTATTGGTCTTGGACTCGGCCTGGTTGACCTTGATGCCCAGATCCTTCTCAGTCTTCTTCAGACCCTCGTACGAGGACTGGTTGAAGGACTGGTCATCGAATCCACCGGAGTCGGAAACGATGCAGCCGGTGTAGTTGCTGGCCGACGGGGTGGCGCTGCTGGTGGCAGTCGGGGCGGCCCCGCAGCCGGTCAGCAGAAGGGCAGCCGCACCCGCGGTGGCGACTCCGGCCATTGAACCGCGCTTGAAGGTTGCACGCAGAGAGTTCTTCAATTTTCCTCCAGGAAGAAAGAGTAGGCGCTACGACGGGAGCTCAATGAGTGTCTGTTGGCGGGGTTGCCGCTGAAACGCTGTTTTCACTGATGGATTTCGCAGCACTGCGCCGAGGCGCACTGATGGAAGCAACATTAGTGTCCTGCGACACGTCGAAGTAGCACAGTTCACAGCGA
>DASWAW010000052.1:0-2597 GCA_036390955.1 Arthrobacter sp. | reverse complement strand
CTCGGCCCCGCCGGAACCATTCCCGGATCAGCGCCGTTATTACGACTGGGCATCGCTTCGCCGCCGTGGACATGATGACGGCGTTTCGTGTGGTCTACTTTCGAGACCAAACGGGAAAGCACGGATGCTCACGCTTGGATTTCCGTGGGGGAAATATTGGATGAATCGGCTGGAATGGCCGTCTGGACAGAGACGGTGTTCCGTTTTGCCGCGCCAATTCAGGGGACCGAGGACCCGTCACTCGTGTGGCTTCCGGGGTGCATGGCGAGCCACGGTACGGGGTCATCAGAGTGGCCGCGCGGGATTTACGCGGACCCGGTAATCATCGCGGTCCCGGCGCCCTTTGACCGGCGCAGCTGGCCGCCAAGCTTCTAGCGGTTCGGCTCACTGTTGTGCGGGTGTGAATCTTCGGCGGCGAGTTCCTTGACCCACTCGGGGGTGACCTTGCCGAGGCGGCGGTCCGTGACCAGACGAAGCTGGGCGGCGGCGATCTCAAACGCCCGCTCGTCCTCATCGAAAACTTCCTCAGGGGCGACCGGGGTGGCGGCGTGGACGCCGTGCTGTACCGGGTGGGTTGCCGTGCTCATCGCTTTCCTCCCTCAGGGTCGCCGGACGTTTCCTCTTCCCCATTGTCACCCTGTCCGGCGGCTTCGTCCAGCGTGAGGGCCGCAGCCCTGGCCACCTCGGCAAGGGCTGACGAGGCGGGGGAGGACCCGTACCGGGCCACTTTATCGCCAGGTCCGGGGGCTGCGGCCACCAGCTTCAGCCGCTTCTCCGCGTTCTCCAGCGGCTTCTCCCACGCCGCCTCCAGGACGGCGAGTTCGCCGTCGCCGGCCAGTTCGCTTTCGCCCAGGACCTGCAGGACTTTCAGCCCCACCTTGCCGCGTTTCGGATCGCCCGAGTAGACGGCGTCGAGTGCCCATTGGGTCCGCTTCCACCATTCCGAGCGGTTGTCCGCCACCGACTTCTGCCGCAGTGTCCGCCATGCCATGAACGCGCCAGCCGCACCCGCGATCAGGACAGCCAGCGGACTCAGGGCAGCGAAAATCTGCCACCACTCGGCGCCGCCGGAGTGAACGAACACTTCGATGGGCGGTGTGGGGGCTGGGGTCGGTGGCACGTGACCAGCCTAAACCGCGGCCACGATCGGAACCCCGGTCGCGACCGGCGTTTCGTGCTCCCAATGTGCCTTGGCGATCAGCGCCGCGGTGCGGCGCAGTTCCAGGGCGGCGGCCACCTCGGCGGCGCCGTAGGGGAACAGGGCAGCGAGCCCGGCGGCCGTGTAGCCGGTGTTGGTGCCTCGGCCGGCACGGTGCAGCAGGTGGGTGAGGTCCCACACGGACGGAGCCCAGCAGACCGTGTCAAAGTCGTAGAGGACGGTGCGGTCCTCGACGGTGAGGGCGTTGCCGGAGTGCGCGTCCCCGTGGACCACCGACCAGTGGCTCGCGGCCTCGAACAATGCCTCGAGCTGGGTGTCGTAGCGGTTGCGGAACCCGATGGAGGTCTCCTCCGGGAGGTCATCAAGCCGGGTGAAGGATTTGACCCGGTTGGTGAAAACTGGGAGTTCTTCTTTCGGGCGCCACGCCTGCAGTCCGGTGAGGGCCCTGTGCCATTGGGCCGCAGTAATCGGGCGGGCGTCCCCGTTGAGGAACGGCACCCAGAGCAGGTCCAGGGCACTGGTCCGGGTGTAATGCTCGGGGGCGGCGACGTCTGCGCCGGCGGCAGCGAACGCACCAGCAATCCGGTATTCGCGGACCTGCCCGGTCGGGGTCACGGCGGACGTGCCCAGGAAGGCAGTGTTGGCGGTCGGCTCATCATCGGCCGCGTCGGTGATGCCGATCCGGACCGCGAAGGACCCGGTCAGGGTATCGGCACGGTAGACAGCGTAATGGGCTGTGCGGATATGGGTCACGGCAGTGACCTCCATGCCGGCGGGGGCGTTGGTACGGATCAGCTCCAGCGCGTGGGCGCCGAAGGCGGGGGAGCGGAGCCCGGCCCAGGTGACGGGCAATTCTGTGACGGCCGGGGCAGGCGGGGCTGTGACAGGCAGCAGGGCCAGGGCGGTCACCACTTGACCTTGGAGGCTTTGATCTCAGTCTTCACGTCGGCGAGGGTGTGGGCCAGGGACATTGCTTCAACCCGGGTGATCGCCATTTTCTCGGAGATCGCACGCCAGGACATGGACGCGGCCCGGTCGGCGACGATCGACTTGGAGAGGATCCCCGCCACCCGGCAGGAGGTGGGGAAGCCGGGGGTGTGCCGGGCCGGGAGAAGGTTCGTTTCCATGTCTTCCATGTGTGCGGCGCCGACCGGCCCTGGCGACAGCGCAGCGGCGGCCGGTGCCGCCGGGATGCATCTCCTCCCGGCAGAAGAGCCGCGCCGGGAGTTGGACCTGCTTTTGGGCAGAAAGAAACCGGGCCGGCAATGCCGACCCGGTTCACTTTTCGTGGGCGAAGGTCTCAGCTCCACACAGCAGCCGCAGAAAGTCCCATAACAGCCAAGGAGTATGGCCGGTCCAATCTTCGCTTCGCATGCTCCGGTCTCAGTGAGGTACCGGACGATGACGTAAACGCCTGCTGAACCTCATGTGTGCGGCC
>DASWAW010000051.1:0-3190 GCA_036390955.1 Arthrobacter sp. | reverse complement strand
ATTGGCCCGGATCTGTTGGCGGCGCTCCACCTGCTGGACCCCGACGCCGCCCGTATCCACTCCGGCGGCAACGGCGGCCCGGACGGGGCGTTCGAGGTGGTGCTGCTCAGGGAGCCCGAGCTGCCGCTGTTCGAAGAGGCTGCGGCCGCGGTGCAGCCCGGGGGCTGGATGTGCGCCCAGGTGAAACGTTCCGTGCTTCGGCGCCCGGGCCGGCGCCAGGGACCGCGCACGCTGGCGGGCTGGAAGCGCACGTTTGAGCGCCACGGTTTCGACGACGTCAGCGTCTACTGGCACGCGACGAGCCTGGACACCCCGCGGCGTCTGGTTCCGGTGGCATCGCCAACCGCGGTCCTGGACACCCTGGCGCTGCACAAGGGAGTCCCTTTCGGACGGGCCAAGGCCGTCATGGCCCGGCTCGCCCTGGTGCTTCGACTGTTCGATGTGGCGGTCCCGGAGGGGACCGTGACCGGCCGCCGGCCGGAGATCTGAGCCAGCCTGAGTCGCCGGCACGTCCGGCTCAGCGGCACGCCCGGCTCAGCGGCGCCGGACCAGCTGCACCAGCTCATCATGCAAAGGCCTGAAGCCGAAGCGAACCACCGCATAGACCACGGCAACGGCCGTGGGAACCACCAGGACCAGGGTGGTCACGCTGCCCAGGACCGGCGCCGCCAGGATGCCGAGTCCCGCCACCGCCACGGCCGCCCCGCAGACCAGGCCGGGCACCACGGCGCGGACCAGCTCGCGCGGACGCAGCTGGATGACCCTGGCGGCCACCAGCTGCATGCCGCAGGCGAACAGCACGGCGACGACGAACTGTGCGCAGGCGATGCCCACAATGCCCCACTGGGTGGCATACAGCAGGACCGGCAACAGGATAACGAGCCGCACCAGCGATACCCAGATCGAGAGGCCCGGACGGCCCATGGCCTTGTACACGTCGTTGGCGCCGGCGCCCAGGGACCGGGCCGCGGCGTAGAGGGCGAGGAAGACGAGGGGCAGCACGGCGTCCATCCACTTCTCGCCGAAGACCAGCGGCACCAGAACCGGAGCCACCACCGCCAGCCCCACACCGGTGGTGACGCCGTACAGCGACTGGATCCGCACGCTGGTCAGGTAGCCGGAGCGGAGCCGTTCCGGCTCGCCGCGCACCTGGGTATACAGGGGGAACAGGACGGTCGACAGCACGAAGAACACGTTGAGGATCAGCACCTCGGGGAGGCGGAAGGCCAGCGTGTAATAGCCCAGGGCCTGCGCCCCCAGGAACAAGCCGATGATCAGGTAGTCGATGTCGAAGATCAGCCGGGCCAGCAGGCTGCTGCCGGCGACCGGCGCGCCGTATTTCAAATTGGCCCGGATGGCATCCTTGCGCACACGCCAGATCTGCCACGGTGCACGCCTGCCAACCAGGAACCAGCACGTCGCTGCGTAAGCCACGGACCCGGCAGCCGTTCCGACGGCCAGAGACCAGGCCCCGTGGCCGGAAAATGCCAGGGTGAGGGTCACGGTGCCCATCGTGGCGGCCCGAATCACGGGGGCCGTGGTGAGTTTCTTGAATTGCAGATCGCGCCGCAGGAGCGCTTCAGGAACGGCGCCGAGCGAGGTGGCCAGGACCGAGATCCCGAGGACCTGGACCAGGGGCTCCACCTCGGGGAGGCGGAAGATCTCAGCAATCAGGGGTGCGGCAAGGTAGGCGCCCAGGCCCAGAAGCGTGCCAAGCACTACGGAGATCAGCAGCGCGGACCGTGCCATGACCCCGGTCCGTGGCAGGTAGACGAGCGCCTGCGCCACTCCGGCGTCGGCAACGGTCTCCGCGTAGGCCATGAGGACCAGGGCCAGGGCCACGAGGCCGTACTCCTCGGGAGAGAGCAGCCGTGCCAGCACGATGGTCGTGACGAGGACGATGATTCTCCCGCTCGCGAACGCCAGCCCCTGCCAGAGGGCACCGCGGACGCCGGTGCGGGCCAGTTCCCCCGGAGCGTACGTCATGCCGGCGAGCTTCCAAGCGGCAGACCGGCGCTGCCAGGATAAATGGCGCTGCGCAGCTCCTGCAGATACTCGTCGGTGGCGGTCTGCCAGGTCCGGATGGCGCCGGCGTCACGCCCTGCAGGTTCCGGCCGTGGACCTGTCAGCCGGTCCACGACGTGATCAGCAAACCTCCCGGGGTCCTGCTCGATGGTCAGCAGGGGATGAGCATCCTGTTCACGGGCGGCGACCGGCGTTGCGACGACGGGAAGGCCGGCCGCCAGGGCCTCGCGGACCGAATTCCGGATCCCCACGCCGTGTTCGTCGGGAAAGGCTGCCACGTCGGCGGACTGGAAGACGTCCAGGACCGACGGCACATTGGCCAGAACATCAACCCGGGGGCCGGCCAGCGAAAGGACGTCGGGCCCGGGACGGCGTCCGGCGAGGACAAACCTCGCCGCGGGTACCTTCTCCCACACCAGGGGAGCGATCGTGCTGATCAGGACCTTCGCGCTGTCGATGTTGGGCCCGTAGTTAAGGCTGCCGACGAAGCAGACCACCGGGCCGGCCTGTCTTGCGGAGCCCCGGAGGGCCTGCTCGGCGCCATTCGGGATACTCCTTACCGGCCGCCCCAGGCGTTCAGTCCATTCAAGGGCGTCCCGGGCCCCCACGGTGAGCAGGCGTGCCCGTGCGGGCAGCCGGTGTTCGGCCCGCAGCGTCCGGCGCTCCCGCACCCGGTAGGCCGGCCGCAGGAAACGCGGTGCAATGGCGGTGTCCATCCCGGCCCTGATTGACCAGGGGTCCACTGTCTGCAGGACAACCGGTCCCTGCACATGCCGGGCCAGGAAAAGCGCGTGCGGGCCGTGGATCAGCGTGGCGTCACTGTCCGCTGACAGCCGGGCCGCCATCGAAATGGCTTCGGGGGTGGAACGTTCGTGCTTCCCCACACCGTCCAGCCCGCCGACGGACCGCACGAGCGCCGCCTTGCGGCTGCGCGGAGTCAGGACGTGCGCCGCTTCGCAACGGCTGCGCACCTCGTCCGGCAGCCCGACCGGGCCCGAGTACGTCAGCAGGGTCACGGCCACGTCGGCCGGCAGATTCCGCAGGACTTCATAGGGAATCATCGAGCTGCCGTCACCGAACACGGGGTCCCGGTTGGGCACACTTTCTGTGATGTACAGAAGCCTCATGGCATGAGTGTACTGGACCCCGCAGGCGTGCGGCCGGG
>DASWAW010000050.1:0-1746 GCA_036390955.1 Arthrobacter sp. | reverse complement strand
AAACGAGCCACACGGCGCAATGCTCCTTTCGGAACTCTAGTCCTTTCTGGGGACCGGCCCGTTCCAGAGTACCCGTTATGTGAGTAAGGACACTATTCTATGGAGCGTAGAAAAACCGCTAGATTACGGGGTTTTTGGGGCATCTGACGGGGGCCGCGAGGCCTGTTTTCCGGCGTCGGAGATCAGTTCGTAATGGTCCCGCGACACGAAGAAAGCGACGCCCGCGGAGACGTTTCCGCAGGCGACCCCGCCGTTGTAGGCCGAGCAGCGCAGCCCGTTGCGCTCCAGGTTCTGGCCCTCGTCGAGGACCGGCAGCTGCGATATCGGGCCGGTCCGGCTCCCCTTGGGCCCGGATTCAGCTTCCTGCTCTGTGACGCCGGAGCGGCATTCGCCGTAGCGGGCCGCGTCCGGGGTGAGCAGCGCGGCGCCGCCGAGGTAGCCGATGCCGGTGCCGCCGCAGTCGTCCGCGACGTCCTTCGCCGCCGGTGCGGGGTAGACCGCGAGTTCGCAGTGCGCCACCGGGACGGTCGCCAGTTTGTTGTTCGCGGAGTCGGAATAGCCGTTCTGCTCGTAGGGCAGGTTCACGTGCTCGCCCTTGGCCGAGGTCAGGGAGCAGACCACGTTCCGGTCCGCGGTGGCAAAGCTGAGGAGGTCCTGCCCCGCCGCGTACTTCGCGGGGTCGGCGAGGGGCGCCTGGCTGAGCTGTTCCAGGGCAGGCAGCGGCGCGGGCGGAATGTAGTCCGGGTCCTTCTGTGTGATGGTGCACGCCGTGGACGCCAGCAGGAGGAAGGCGGCCAGGATCCCCAGAAGTGTCCGTCGCATGCGCTCCATTATGCCTGCCGGGATGCGCGGCGCTTGCGGCGGCTGGCGTCAGCGTCCGCTGTCGGGTGCTTCCGTGTGCCTGCGTCAGCCCGCGACGACGGCTTTGATGACCTCGACGGCGGCGCCGACGCTGTCCTCCGCCTCGAACTGTCCCCGCATCGCCTGCGCCCGTGCCCGCCAGGACGGGTCGCCCAGCACGGTGTCGACGGCGGAGCGGATCGCTGCGGCCGTGGGAGTCTCGGTCTTCAGATTCACACCGACACCGGCGAATTCCACCCGGGCGTTGACATCGTTCTTCCCCTCGTTCAGGCCCGCCGTCACGAGGGGGACCCCGTGGGACAGGCTCAGCAGCACCCCGCCGAATCCGCCGTTGGTGACGAAGACGTCCGTGCCGGGGAAAACCCGGGCAAAGTCGACGTAGTCCTCGACCACGACGTTGGGCTGCGGATACCGCCGTCGCAGTTCGTCGGTGCCCGCCCCGCCGGTCGCCACAAGGAGGCGCGCGTCGGTGTCCTTCAGCGCCTCGATGGTGGGAATCATCAGCTTTTCCGGGTCCCGGTTGTCAACCGTTCCCTGGGTGACAACGATGGTCCGGCGGTAGGTTTTCCCCGTCGCGGCGGCCGGGTCGACGGCGGCTCCCGCAGCGGCAGGGGCCGGGCCGACGGCGGCTCCCGCCCGGTGCGGCAGCAGCGCGCCGACGTAGTGGACTTTCGGGTTGACGTGCCGCCGCGGGAAGTCCAGGGAAGCGGTGCCCGTCTGAATGACCGCATCGGACCACCGGTAGGGCTCATCGGTGATGGGTTTCCCCCGTTCGGCGGGCAGGCCGTAGTGGTGCAGTTGCCGGACATAGCTGATGCGCGCCGGCCTGGTGACGAACTGGTCCGACACCAGCCGCGCCCCGGCATGGAGGATCCTGTCGACCGG
>DASWAW010000049.1:0-2232 GCA_036390955.1 Arthrobacter sp. | reverse complement strand
CACGGCGGCGTACCGGCCGATGCTCGACGAGCTTGGCCTGACCTACCCGCAGTACCTCGTCATGCTGGTGCTCTGGGAAGAGGAACCGCGCAGCGTCCGCGAGCTGGGGGAGGAGCTGGGCCTCGACTCCGGCACACTCTCCCCGCTGCTCAAGCGGCTCGAGTCCCTGGGCCTGGTGGAACGGCGGCGCTCGGCCGAGGACGAACGCCGGGTCGAGGTCTTCCTCACCGGCGACGGCACCGCGCTCAGCGCCCGGGCCACCGGCATCCCGCAGCGGCTCGCCGAAGCCGCCGGGCTCTCACCCGCCGAGCTTGACCAGCTCCGCGAGACCCTGAGCCGGCTGGCCGCCGCTCTCCATGGCTCGCACTGAAGCTCCCCGCGCCGACGCGGGGGACACCGCCGACGTCGAATTCGCGGGAGGCGCGCCAGCTCGCCGGAAGTTTACGGCGCCTGTGCAGGCGTCCGGCGAGCTCGCCGCGGACCACCAGATTTTCCCAACAGATCGGATCCCCATGAAGACCCTTTACACGGCTGAGGCACTGGCCTCGGGCGAAGGCCGCGACGGCACCGCCGTCACCAAGGACGGCAAACTCAACGTGACCCTGGCCAGCCCGGTGGAACTCGGCGGCAACGGCGAGGGCACCAACCCGGAGCAGCTATTCGCGGCGGGCTACGCGGCCTGCTTCCACTCCGCGCTGCGGCTCGTCGGCCGCCAGGCGAAGGCGGACCTGACGGATTCCGCCGTCGCCGCCCGGATCCACCTCGGCGCCCTCGCCGACGGACCCGGCTTCGGCATCGCCGCGGAACTCGAGATCGCCCTGCCCGCCGTGGACCGGAAAACGGCCGAGGCCCTCGTGGCCAAGGCACACGAAGTCTGCCCCTACTCCAATGCCACCCGTGGCAACATCACTGTCGACATCACGATCCTGGAGGTCGCCGCATGAGCACCGCAACAGAAACCGCCACCCGTCCCGCCACCACCCGCGAGATCCAGCTGGCATCCCGCCCGCACGGACGCCCCGTGCCGGAGAACTTCCGCCTCGCCGAGTCGGCCCTGCCTGAACTCCAGGACGGCCAGGTCCTGGTCCGCAACCTCTTCATCTCGGTGGACCCCTACATGCGCGGCCGGATGAACGACGTCAAGTCCTACTCGGCGCCGTTTGCCCTGGACACCGCGCTCGACGGCGGCGCCGTCGGCGAGGTCATCGCGTCCCGGTCCGCTGACCGCAAGGTGGGCGACACGGTGGTCCATTCGCTGGGCTGGCGCGAATATGCCGTGCTCGATGCCGGTGCGACCACCCCCGCCCGCACCGATCTGGCCCCCGCGCCGGCCTTCCTCGGCGCGCTGGGCATGACCGGCCTGACCGCCTACGCCGGCCTGCTCAAGGTCGCCGGCTTCAAGCCGGGCGAAGTCGTCTTCGTCTCCGGCGCCGCAGGGGCTGTCGGCTCCCTGGTGGGCCAGATCGCCAAGGCCATGGGCGCGTCCCGGGTCATTGGCAGCGCAGGCTCCCCGGAAAAAGTGGCGCGGCTGCTGGAGCTGGGCTTCGACGCGGCGTTCAACTACCACGACGGCCCGGTTGCCGGGCAGCTTGCCGAGGCCGCCGGCGAACGCGGGATCGACGTGTACTTTGACAACGTCGGCGGGGAACACCTGGAAGCGGCGCTGTCGGCGCTCACCGTCGGTGGCCGGGTGGCCATGTGCGGCGCCATTTCGCAGTACAACTCCACCGAACCCACCCCGGCCCCGCGGAACCTCATGCAGGCCATCGGCAAGCAGCTGACCCTCAAAGGCTTCATCGTCGGCAGCTACTGGCAGCACATGCCCGAGTTCGTCCAGGCCATGTCCGGCTGGCTCGCCGACGGCACAATCCGCTACGACGAGACCATTGTGGACGGGCTGGAAAACGCCCCGCAGGCCTTTATGGATCTGCTGGACGGCGCCAACACCGGCAAGATGCTGGTCCGCGTCTGACGCGCTCCTTCCGGCCGGTCTTTTAAACAGGCTGACCGCCGAAAGCCCCGCCCCGGTGAATCCGGGGCGGGGCTTCCCGTCTCTACTGCTTGGTAACAAGTTCTCAACAATCTGTGGAATCGCTGTGAACTGTGCTACTTCGACGTGTCGCAGGACACTAATGTTGCTTCCATCAGTGCGCCTCGGCGCAGTGCTGCGAAATCCATCAGTGAAAACAGCGTTTCAGCGGCAACCCCGCCAACAGACACTCATTGAGCTCC
>DASWAW010000048.1:0-3169 GCA_036390955.1 Arthrobacter sp. | reverse complement strand
TTCGGCGATGACGGCACCGTCGCGGAAGACGCGCCGACCTCCGGCAAGTTCTTCGTCAAGGCGAAAAAAGATAACACGTACGGGCTCTGGGGCAACTTCAAGCTCGCGTATACGGATACCGCCCTGGCGCACGTGGACCGGGGGCTCTACGGCGCCAACCTGCATTATCAGCCCCTCGACGCCACCAGTTTCGGCGAGCCGCGTCTGCTGGTGGACGGGTTTGCCGCGGACCCGGGGACCGTGGCGGGACGCGATGAGTTCCGCGGCACGGACGGATCGCTCTATTTCCTGCGGCGGCAGGACGTGCTGGAGGGTTCCGAACGCGTGCGCATCGAGGTGCGCGACAAGGACTCCGGAATCGTCCTGGCGGTCAAGAACCTGACGCCGGTTCTCGATTACAACATCGACTACCTGCAGGGACGCATCCTGCTTTCGCAGCCCTTGCCCGCGACAGCGGATGACGGCCTGTTGGTGCACAGCGGCTCCATCAGCGGGCATTCGGTCTTCCTGGTGGTCCGTTACGAATTCACCCCGGGGTTCGACGACCCGAACACGATGGCTGCCGGCGGCAGGGTCCATTATTGGCTCAATGACCACGTCAAGGTCGGCGTGACTGCCAGTCGGGAGAAAAAGGGGGACATCGAAAACACCCTGGGTGGAGCGGACCTGACCCTGCGCAAGTCCTCGGCGTCGTGGCTCAAACTGGAAGCGGGCCGCACCAAAGGTCCGGGCGTTCCGGCAAGCACTTCCATCAACGGCGGTTTCGGTTTCGACAACACGGCGGGTTTCTCGGTTGACAACGAAGCGGAGGCGTCGGCCTATCGCGTGGATGGCAGCGTGGGCTTCAAGGACATCTTTAAAAACGGACGCGGCCGGGTCACCTTCTACTGGCAGGACCTCGAGGCGGGTTATTCGGCGCCGGGCCAGGTTACCGCGCGGGACCTGACCCAATACGGCGGAACGGCAGAGATGCCGTTTACCGACCGTCTGAGCGCGCGTGCGAAGATGGACAAGACGGAGCAGCAAGAAGGTCTGGAGACCGAAACCGGAGAGCTGAACCTCGACTACCGGATAGGTGAGCACTGGACCCTGGGTTCGGGCGTGCGTTACGACAGCCGCAAGGACCATTCGCCGGTGGTTCCCGCAACCCAGGAAGAGGGCGACCGGACGGACGCCGTGGTCCGGCTGCTGTACGATTCCAAAGCGCGATGGACGACCTACGGTTTCGTTCAGGAAACGATTCAGTCAACCGGCAACCGTAAGGACAACGGCCGCGTCGGCGCCGGCGGCAGCTTGCGATTGACCGACCGGTTCAAGGTCACCGGCGAGCTTTCCGAAGGAGACCTCGGGGCGGGCGGCAAGCTCGGGACCGAGTATCTATATTCCGACCGGACCACCATCTACAGCAATTACACCCTCGAGAACAACGAGCGGACAGACAACGGCCTGCTTGCCAGGCAGGGCAAAATGTCTTCCGGTTTCAACACCCGTTATTCGGACAGCGCCAGCGTCTACGCCGAAGAGCGGTATACCCACGGCGATGTCCCCACGGGCCTGACGCATACCGCCGGAGTGAAACTCGTGGTTTTCGACCGGCTCAATTTCGGCGCCAACATCGATCTGGGGACCCTCAAGGACCCCCAAACCGCGGCCGAACTCGAAAGGAAGGCGCTGGGCGTGAACGTCGGTTACGGGTTCGACAAGCTGAAGCTGGCCGGCGCGGTGGAATATCGGGTCGACAACATCCAGCAGCCCGATACCAGCTACTCCAAACGGACCTCCTGGCTGTTGAAAACCAGTGCGAAGTACCAACTGTCCGAGGACTGGCGGCTCATAGGCCAATTCAATTACGCCGTGAGTGACAGCTCGATGGGAGATTCTTATAGCGGCGACTATACGAAAGCGGTCCTGGGCTATGCGTATCGCCCCGTTCATAATGACCGCCTGAACGCGCTGCTCAAGTACACCTATTTCTACAATGTCCCGGCGACAGATCAGCTGACCAATGCCGGTGCGGCGTCCGACTATATCCAGCGCAGCCACATCGGATCAGTGGATGTCATGTATGACCTGACGCACCGTTGGACCGTGGGAGGCAAGTACGCCTACCGCTATGGACAGGTGGCCGAGGATCGAATTACCCGGGAGTTCTTCGACAGCCGGGCCAACCTGTACGTGCTGCGCGCAGACTGGCACTTCGTCCACCGATGGGACGCATTGGTCGAGGTGCGCACGCTTGACCTGCCCGACGCGGACGACAGGCGCAGCGGGGTGTTGGTGGGGATGTACCGCCATGTGGGCGATCATATCAAGGCGGGAGTCGGCTATAACTTCAGCGATTTCTCGGATGATCTGACCCAACTGGGTTATACGCACCAGGGTCTGTTCGTCAATCTGGTCGGGAAGTATTAGAACAGGGGAGGACAACATGTTTTACTGGCAGAGAGGGGTCGTTCTAGGGATTTCAGTGCTTCTTTTGAGCGCCGCCGCTTACGGGCAGGAAATCTCCAGGGAGCAGATAAAGGGCCTGGACGAGCAGGTTCAGGAGATCAAGAGCGATGTCCTGGGCATCGCGGCGGAACTGAATCAGCTTGAAGAGAAGCTGCTGTATCCGTCCAATACGCAGGTCGCGGTATTCGCATCACTGGCCGGCGGCGAGACCTTCCGTCTCGACTCGGTCGAGATCCAGTTGGACGGCACGCCGGTTGCCCATCACCTTTACACCTTCAAGGAGCTCGAAGCCTTGAAGAACGGGGGGGTGCAGCGCATCTATACCGGCAATGTCCGGTCAGGCGCGCACGACCTCAAGGTCTCCGTCATCGGCAAAACCATCGGCGGCGCTGATTTCCAAAAATCGGAGCGCTTCACGGTCAATAAGGGTGTGGGCCCTAGGATCGTGGATATGTCTCTGGCCGCCCAAGGCATTACCCTTACTGAAAGGTAGAGCATGAACAGGCTGTTTGTTTTATTGACGATTCTGATCTTCTTCGCGCCTTCGGCGTTGGCCGGTGCGTCCGCCCCGAAGGAGCTGAAGGACCTCCATTTCGGAGAGGCCCTCTATTACGCCTTTCAAGGGGACTGGTTCGGTGCCATCGCCAGGCTCGACACCGAGCTCAAGCAGCACTATGGGGTAGACGAGCCCGAACGCGACACCCTTCATTACCATGTC
>DASWAW010000047.1:0-8706 GCA_036390955.1 Arthrobacter sp. | reverse complement strand
CCGGCATCCTTGAAGATCTGCTCGATGGCGAGGGCAGACTGGGGGCAGCTGCCGGCGTGCTTGAGCAGGATGGTGTTGCCGAGGATCAGGTTGGGGGCCGCGAACCGGGCCACCTGGTAGTAGGGGTAGTTCCACGGCATGATGCCCAGGAGCGGCCCCACCGGCGCGGAGCGGACAATGGCCTCGCCGCCGCCCTTGACGTCGAGCACTTCGTCCTGGAGGAAGGACGGGCCCTCGTCCGCGTAGTACGAGTAGATGTCGGCCACCAGGCCCACTTCGCCGCGGGACTGGGCCAGGGGTTTGCCCATCTCCGTGGCGATCAGCCGGGCCAGCTCGTCGCGGCGTTCCCGGTACAGTTCGGCCACGCGGGCAATTACCTTGGCTCGCGCCTCCACCGGCGCCGTCTGCCAGTCCCGGAAGGCCTCCTTCGAGGCCGCGAGCGCGTGCTCGACCTCACCCGCGGTAGCAAGCGGGAATTCCTTCAACGTTTCTCCGGTTGCGGGGTTCACTGTCTTGTAGGCAGTCATTAATCCACCATCTCCGATTCTGGGTAGTCGAGCTCAATCAGGCCGCCGGCCGCCGCGCTGCAACAGCATGGCGGCTTTTCCGGGCCCGGCCTGTCGGAACGGGCTGCCCCGGTGAGGTGGCCCGTTCCACTAGGCGGCAACCCGGACACCCCGCCGCCTATTCCACCGGGCCCTTCGCGGCCGGGTTCCGCTCCTCCCCTGCCGGACCGGGCACCTAGACTGGAGCCATGCGCTCACTGAGGGCCCTCCGTCCGTTTGCGCACCGGGAATACCGTGTGCTGATCACGGCCCTGGCCATCTCCATTTTCGGCTCCGGCATGTGGGCCGTGGCAATGGTCTATGAGGTTATCCATCTGGGCGGGGGCCCGCTGGAGCTCTCCCTCGTGGCGGCGGCGGGCAGCGTGGGCCTCGTCGCGTTTGTGCTCGCGGGCGGCATCGCGGCGGACCGCTTCCCGCAGCGGCTCCTGATCATCGCCGTCGAGGGCGTCAACCTGGCCGTCATTGCCAGCATCAGCGGCCTGGCCATCCTGGGCTGGCTGGAGCTCTGGCACCTCGCGCTCGGCGCGTTTGTGCTCGGAGTCGGTGCCGCGTTCTTCTTCCCGGCCTACTCCGCCATCCTCCCCAGGATCCTGCCGCCGGAGGACCTGCTGGCGGCCAACGGCATGGAAGGGACCATGCGGCCCATTCTGCAGCAGGCCGCCGGGCCCGCCGTGGCGGGGATCCTGGTCGCTGCCCTCTCCCCTGCGCACGCTGTGACGGGGGTGGCCGCCTGCCACCTGCTGGCTTTCTCCATCCTCACCCTGCTCCGCCGCCAGCCCCGCCCGGGAACGGGCGCCGGGCCGGCCGCAGAGGCCCGGGAACGGGCGGAGGGCGGGGAGGGCCGCGCGGGGGGCGATGATTCGGACCCGGGCGAACACGCCAGGACCTCCCTGCTGCACGATCTCCGCGAGGGGGTCGGCTACACGCTCCGCACGCCCTGGCTGCTGTGGACCCTGTTATGGGCCTGCATCTCCGTGCTGTTCCTGATCGGCCCCATTGAGGTGCTCCTGCCGTTCGTCGTCCGCGACCAGCTCGGCGGCGACTCACGCATGTTCGGCTTCCTGCTGGCGGTCATGGGCGTCGGGGGTGCCGCAGCCTCCCTGGCCACTGCCTCGTTCCCGCTCCCCCGCCGCTACCTCACGGTGATGATGGTGTCCTGGGGCGCGGGCACCCTGCCGCTCGCCGCCGTCGGGATCATGGACAACTTCTGGGCGGTGGCCGCGGCACTGTTCATCTTCGGTGCCACCGGCGGCGTCGGCATGGTCATCTGGGGGACTCTCCTGCAGCGCAGGGTGCCCCCGCACCTGCTGGGCCGCGTCTCCAGCCTGGATTTCTTCGTCTCGCTGGCCCTGATGCCGGTCTCCATGGCACTCGCCGGGCCCGCCGCCGAGGTGCTGCCGGTATGGCTGATCTTCCTGGTCGCCGGCACCGTGTGCCCGGTGATGGCCGTGATCGCCACGGTGGTCGCACGGATGCCGGCCGACGAACTCGCCCATCCGCTGGACGACGGCCGTGAGAGCTTCGGCGCGGGCGAACCCCGCGCTGACAGCGGCGCCGCAGACCGGCCCGGCCCCAAGCAACGCGGGGTCACGTAGCGCCCATGTCGGTGCCGATCATGGGCGCTAGGTGACCCCGCGTTGGGTTGGCGGGTTGGGTGGGCCCGTTGGGTTGGCGGGTTGGGTGGCGGGTTAGACGGCGGCGCGCACGATCGGGATCGACGCCGTCGGGAGCCCGCTCGGGAAGATCGTCGGCTCGGGCGCCGCAACCGGCGCGAGCTGGACCCGCACCGTGTCGCCGTCGACCGTGAGCAGCTCGCCGCGGACGTCGACCTCGAGCGGCGCGCCCTCGCGCACGGTCAGGCTGATGGCGCCCTGTTCGAGTTCGAGCTGCAGCAGCCTGCCCTGGATCTTGAGGTGGAAGGACAGCCCGTCCCATTCGGCGGGCAGGCGCGGGTCGAAGTAGGGCACCGTGCCCTGGTCGCGCAGGCCCGCGAAGCCGCTGACCAGCGAGCTCCATACGCCGCCGGTGGAGGCGATGTGCACGCCGTCGATCGTGTTGCCGTGGGTGTCGTCCAGGTCGATGAACAGCGCGTGGGTGAAGTGGTCCAGCGCCGCGTCGGCGTAGCCGACCTCGGCCGCCATGATGCCCTGCACGCAGGCGGACAACGTGGAGTCGCCGGTGGTGATCGGATCGTAGAAGTCGAAGGCGCGGCGCTTTTCCTCGGCGGTGAAGTCCTGCCACTGCAGGAACATGGCCAGCACACTGTCCGCCTGCTTGAGGACCTGGTGGCGGTAGATCACCAGCGGGTGGAAGTGCAGCAGCAGCGGGTACTGGGAACGGGGCGTGCTCCAGTCCCACGGCTCCAGGGTCATGAAGTCGTTGTCCTGCGAGTGCACCTGGAGGTCCTCGTCGTAGGGCAGTTGCATCCGGGTGGCGGCCTGCTCCCAGAGCTGGCGTTCGGCGTCGTCGATCCCCGCATGGTCCAGGGCCGCGGCGGCGCGCAGGTTAAACCGCGCCATGACGTTGGTGTAGAGGTTGTCGTTGACGACGGCGGTGTACTCGTCCGGTCCGGTGACCCCGTGGATGTGGAAGAGCCCGTCCTTGCCGAAGAAGCCCAGGGAGACCCACATCCGGGCCGTCTCGATCAGCAGCTCGGAGCCGAGGGTTTCCTGGAACCCCTGGTCGCCGGTGGCCCAGATGTAGCGGTTCGTCGCGAAGGCGATCGCGGCGGCGATGTGGAACTGCGCCGTGCCGGCGGCGTAGTAGGCGCTGGCCTCGAGTCCGTTGATGGTGCGCCACGGGAAGAGTGCGCCGTCCACACTGAGCTCCTTGGCCCGGATCTTGGCCTCGGGGAGCATGTTGTGGCGGAATTCCAGGACCTGGCGGGCGTTGCCGGGGCTGGTGTACGTCAGGTACGGCATGAGGTACACCTCCTGGTCCCAGAAGTAGTGGCCTTCGTAGCCGGAACCGCTGACGCCCTTGGCCGGGATGCCGGCGACGTCCGCGCAGGCCGTGGCCTGGGCCAGCTGGAAGAGGTTCCAGCGGACGGCCTGCTGGAGTTCGGTCTGGCCGGCGAGGACGATGTCGCTCGTGGTCCAGTATTCGCGGTAGTGCGCTGCGCTTTCGGCGAAGATCTCCGCGAGCGGCCGGAGGCCTGCCTCCGCGTCGTCGGCCAGGTCCTCGGAGGACTGCCCGACGGCGTAGCTGACGCTCTTCTCGAGGAGAAACGGCTCGTCGGCGCCGACGGCCAGGACGTAGCGGACGCTGCTGTCGTCCTCCTGCACCTGGGTGTCGAAGGGCTGCACCCCGGCGTTGGTCCAGTGGTCCACGGCCAGGCCGATGCGCTGCTTGGATTCCGCGGTTTCCCAGGACAGGCGCAGCGAGCCGTCGCCGCCGTCGAGCCGGATCGGAAGCAGCACCCGGCCGGCGTGCCGGCCGGCGCGGCGCGGGTCATGGGCCGAGTGGTCGTCGACGGGCTGGTCCTGGCGGTTTATCACCGAGGAGGTCACGTCCGCGGAAATGTCACGGTCCGCGGCGAGTTCCAGCGAGATGCCGAGCGCGCCGCGGGACTCGTAGCCGACGGCGCGGCGTTCGGTGGTGGTCACGGTGGCGCCGGAGCGGCACTGCCAGGTGATCCGGCAGTCGTAGACGCCGGTGGCGAAGTCGACGCTGCGGCGGTAGTCCAGCACAGTGGATTCGTCCAGGCTCAGGGTTTCGCCGTCGATGACCACGGTGAAGTTGTTCGCGTCCGGGATGTAGAGGATCCGCTGTCCGGTGCGGGCGAAGCCGTAGGCGTTCTCCGCGTGCTTGATGTCCCAGGTCTCGTGGAAGCCGTTGATGAAGCTGCCCGGCAGGTCGGCGTCGGCGGCCGACCAGTGGGCGCCGCGGATGCCGAGGTGGCCGTTGCCCAGGCTGAATAGCGTCTCCAGGGTGCCGGCGTTGCCGGGCAGGTGGACGGTCTCGACCAGCTGCCAGGGGTCGTTGGGGAACCGTGCGCGGTCCGAGGTGATGAGAGCCATGGTGGGGTTTCCTTCAGGCGGTAAAGTCTTGCGGTGAAAGTCGTTCAGCGGGGCGGCGCGGAAGCCGGGGCTAGAGGAGCTCGTCGAGGTCGTTGACCACGAGGGTGGCTCCGGCGTCCAGCAGGGTCTGCCGGCCGGCGCCGCGGTCCACGCCGATCACCGAGTGGAAGCTCCCCGCCCGTCCGGCCTGGACCCCCGAGACCGCATCCTCGATGACGACGCAGTCCTCGCTGGGCAGGCCCAGCAGCCGGGCGGCGTACTCGTAGGTCGCCGGGCTGGGCTTGCCGGGCAGCCCCTCGGCGACGGCGACGACGCCGTCGACCACCACCGGAAAGTAGTCGGAGAGTCCTGCGGCCTTGAGGACGGCCGGGGCGTTGCGGGAGGAGGAGACGACGGCGACTTTGAGCCCGCGGGCCAGCGCGGCATCGATGAACCGCACCGAGCCTTCATAGGGCTTGACCCCGCCGGCCTCGACGATGTCATTGAAGACCCTGTTTTTGCGGTTGCCCAGGCCGTGGACGGTGTTGTGCGCCGGGTCGTCATCCAGCGGCCCCTCCGGCAGGACGATGTTTCGGGAGGCCAGGAAGTCGCGGACGCCGTCGAAGCGCGGCTTGCCGTCGATGTGGTCAAAATAGTCGCTTTCGCGGTAGCCGGGCGTCCCGGGCACGGTCGCGAGGAATCCGTCGAAGAGTTCCTGCCAGGCGCGCTCGTGCACGATGGCGGTGGGGGTCAGAACGCCGTCGAGGTCAAAGAGAATCGCGGCGGCCCCGGTCCAGCTCGACGGGGTGCTGTTGGGAAGCTCAGTCATGGATCGGTTGTCCTTTCAGACGGCGGTAGCAAATTGCGTGGGCGGGCCAGTACCCGGTCCCGTGCGCGGTCCGGCGGCGGAAAGCGCACCGGGGAGGGAAGCCCAGGGGGTGGGGCTGCGGGCGGGCCGCGGCCCGTGTGCCCCGGCCCGCGGGCCGGGCGCAGTCAACGACGGCGGCGGGCGCTCCTGGGCACAGCCGGTCCGGCGTCCTGACCGGCGACTGGCGGGCAGTTGTTCGGCGGCTTCCGGAGGGTCCGGGGGGCGGTGCAGAGGGAAAGTGCGGCGGCATCCTGGATGAAGGCACGCGGCGTCCTGGCCTGCAGCACGGGCTCAGCCCTTTCTTCCCCCTGAAGTTGTGGCCGTGAACATGGCCAACGTCCAGTCTAAACGCTGACAAAATTGGCGCGCAAGTGGACAAAAGGGTCCCGGGTCCTTTGGCCCTGTTGCGCGGGCGGGCCGTGAGCTAGCGCCGGTGCCGGTTTCAGCCGCCCTGGCGAAGCACGTAATGGCGGAGGAAGGCACTGGCGTCCACCAGTTCGGCCGCCGAGATGGCGTGGCCCATTCCGGGGTACGTCCGCGCCGTGAGCTGCGTGTGCTCGTGGAGCCATTCCTCGGTGTGCTCCGTGGCGGCATCGTTGATCACCAGGTCGTCGCGGTCCCGGCCCCAAAAGAACGGAGGGCGGGACTCGAACGATTCGCTCATTGCCAGGAGTTCGTTTTCCAGGACAAATCCGGACAGCCCGACCACGGCCTGGAACTGCGCCGGCCGCAGCCGCAGCAGGGTCGTGGCCATGGCCATGCCTTGGGAGTAGCCGAACAGGCTGACGCTGCTGTGCTGGGCCTTGACGGATTCGATCCAGTTGAAGACCGCGTTGGTGGAGGAGATGACGTCGGCGAAGTCATGGGTCAGGAAGTAGTCCAGCAGAAACCAGCCGTAGCCGTCCCCGATTACCTTGGGCCCGCGCAGCGCGGCGCAGCTGAACGCGTCGGGCAGGCGGTCAAAGAGTTTCGCCATCCGTGATTCATCCCGGCCGTAGCCGTGCATCATCACCAGCAGCGGTGTGCCGGCGCGTTCGTGCTCCGGCTTGGACCAGACGACTGTCTCCATCGGAACAGCCTAGCTTTCGGTGATCACCAGCGCCGTGCTGTGCCCGCCGAATCCGAAGGCGTTGGCGATGCCCGCCCCCGCCGGCCGGCCCTCAATTGTCTGCTGGAGGAGGTTGAGGGCAATCCCGTCATCCGGCTGGTCCAGATTGCTGATGCCGGGAACCGCCCCGGTCTTCAGTGCCTGGAGCAGGACGATGGCTCCGAGCGCGCCGGCGCCGCCGAGGAGGTGCCCGGTGAGGGATTTCGTGGAGGTGACAGGAACGTGGCTTCCGAGCACGGCCTTGATCGCCCCCGCCTCCAGCCGGTCGCCGACCGGTGTGGAGGTTGCGTGGGCGTGGACGAGGCCGATGTCGCTCGCTCCCAGGCCCGCGGCCGCGATCGCTTTTTCCATCACCCGGCGCTGCATGGCCGGATCAGCAGCGACGATGTCGACGGCGTCGGACGTCACCGCGGTCCCTGCCACGACGCCCAGGATTTCGGCTCCGCGGGCCCGGGCATGGTCTTCACGTTCCAGGACCAGGATCGCGGCGCCCTCAGCGAGCACGAACCCGTCCCGGTCGCGGTCGAAGGGCCGGGACGCGGACTGCGGGTCCTCGTTGCGGGTGGACAGCGCCCGGATTTGCGCGAAACCGCTGACAATCAGGCCGTTTATGCAGGAATCCACGCCGCCGGCGATCACGACGTCCGCCGCGCCGGCCCGGATCATGTCCGCTCCCTGGGAGATGGCTTCCGCCCCGGAGGCGCAGGCGCTCACCGGAGTCCGCGCCCCGCCTTTGGCGCCGACGTCGATGGAGACCCAGGCCGCCGGGCCGTTGGCCATGATCCGGGTGAGGGTGTGCGGGGATACCCTGCGCGGGCCGCTGGTGTCCAGTGTCCGGGTCTGGTCCAGGGTGGTGTCCAGTCCGCCGTAGCCGGAACCGATCACGACCGCCAGCCGCTCCGGTTCAGCCTCCGGACGGCCGGCCTGCGCCCACGCTTCACGGGCTGCAATCAGGGCCAGGTGCCCGCACCGGTCCATCCTCTTGTATTCGGGGACGGACAGCAGCGCTGCGACGTCAACATTCACCCGGCCGGCCATGCGGACGGGCAGCGGCTGGGCCCAGTCGTCGTCGAGGGCCACGATTCCGGAGCGCCCGGCCAGCAACGCGGCCCGGGTCTCGGCCGCGGTCCCGCCTACCGGGGTCACCGCGCCCAGTCCGGTGACAACGACTCTGGGTGAACCTTCAGGCATGGGTCACCGGTATTTCTGTGAGACCCGTCGTGGGACCCGCGGAAACGCGGGGGCGGGAAGTGCAGGGGCGGGGGGCGGGCGGGGCGGCGTGCATCGGATGCTACCGCCCTGCACCCCTTAAGAATACGTGCGATCTCCACCGTTGCGCCGCCCCGACGGCGACGCCGCTCAATCCGGGCCGCCGGCCGGGAGTGCCGCTGCCAATACCGCCAGCCTCCCACCGGATCGGCGCCGCACCGCCCGAAGCCGGGGCGGAACGCACCGTCCCGCGCCAAAACTGACCGGAGTGGCGGCGGCCAGATCGTTGAAACAACACACACCGGGCTGTAGCGTGACGCTGGACAGCATGCTTAGCAATACCTATCCGTCATACGGACCCAAGGAGCAAGTCATGAGAATCGGTTCCTCCATCTTCCTCATCGCGATCGGCGCCATCCTGGCGTGGGCCATCACCCCCGGCCTGATCCCCAATGTGGACCAGACCATGATCGGCTACATCCTGATGGCAGTGGGTGTGATCGGACTGATCGCCTCGCTGGTGCTGGCCGCCCCGGGCCGCAGCCGTACCCGCCGGGTCAGCGAAACCCGCTCCGTCGTCGACCCCAACACCGGCGAGACCATCACCCGCAACGAGAGCCGCGACGCCGGCATCTAGAACCACCGGCGCCGCAATGCACCACGGTGCGCCGCACGAACGACCCGGACGCCGGGCCGGACCTAAGGTCTGGCCCGGCGTCTGTCATGTCGGCCGCCATGCCGGCCGCGCCCGGCCCCTGGCACATGCCCAGCCCCCGGAGCCACGGGTGGACATACTCCCACTGTGTCCACTCCCCGGCGCAAAGACTGGACATGTCCAACCGCTCACCGGCCCCCGCATCCGCGCATGCCCAGCCTGCGAAGCCGCGGGTGGACATGGTGCCAATATGTCCACTCCTCACCGCGGACACTGGGCATGTCCCCGGGGAGGCGCCGTGA
>DASWAW010000046.1:0-4932 GCA_036390955.1 Arthrobacter sp. | reverse complement strand
CATTATTCGCGGAAGGTAAGAGATTCGAACTCTTGGTACGGGGTTACCGCACACTGGTTTTCAAGACCAGCTCCATCGGCCGCTCGGACAACCTTCCCTACGGAGTAGTGTTTCATAGGCGGTCGGCAGCAACAAAAACGCAGTGCGCTCGCGGACGGGGGCAACTCCTCCGCCTACTCTGGAAGAATGTGCTTCGGACGTGGTGTGCAGCAGCGCGTTCCTGCAAGAAGGCTGCAAGAAGACTGTTACTAATCGGGAGATCTCCATGAAGGCTGTCTATATATCAAAGCCGGGCGGACCCGAGACCCTGGAGGTCCGCGAGGTCCCGCCCCCGGTGCCCGGAACCGGCGAGGTGCTGATCGACGTAGTCGCCGCGGGGCTCAACCGTGCCGACGTCCAGCAGCGCAAGGGCTACTACCCGCCCCCGCCCGGTGCCTCGGAGATCCCCGGGCTGGAAGTCTCCGGTCGGATCGCCGGCTTCGGGCCCGGCGTCACCAAGGCGTTCTCCGTCGGGGACAAGGTTGTCGCCCTGTTGGCCGGCGGCGGATACGCCGAACAGGTGGCCGTCCCGGCGGGACAGGTCCTGAGGGTCCCGGACGGCGTCGACCTCGTCACGGCCGCGTCCCTGCCCGAGGTTGCGGCGACGGTCTACTCCAACCTGATCATGACGGCGCAGCTGCAGCCAGGCGAGACCGTCCTTATCCACGGGGCGACCGGCGGCATCGGCACTATGGCCATCCAGCTCGCGAAGGCCTTCGGAGCGACTGTGGCCGCCACGGCGGGCAGCGCGGAAAAAGTCGGCACCGCCAAGGCTTTCCTTGGCGCGGACATCGCGATCAATTATGCCGAGGAGGACTTCCCGGAGAGCCTGCGTGCGCAGAACGGCGGCAAAGGCGCGGATGTCATACTCGACGTCGTCGGGGCCAACTACCTCACCCAGAACGTGGACGCACTGGCGGACTACGGACGGCTCGTGGTGATCGGCCTGCAGGGCGGCACCAAAGGCGAACTGGACCTCGGCAAGCTGCTCAGCAAGCGGGCGGCGATCATCGCCACGGCGTTGCGCCCGCGGCCCGTGGAGGAGAAAACCGTGATTATGGATGCTGTCCGCGACGCGGTCTGGCCGCTGCTCACCGATGGCCGGATCCGGCCGCTCGTCGCCAAGACCTTCCCGCTGGACCAGGTCAGTGCCGCGCACCGGTACTTCGACAGCGGCGACCACGTGGGCAAAATCCTGCTGGTTATGTAATTCACATATTCCAGTTATGGCATATCCCGAATTGCTTCGGGATAACGAATGACTGTAATGTAATTCCATACGCGGTATACACGCGTCTTGGGGCGCGTGTATGCTGTCGTCCCGCTACCCTCCGGGAGCATCATGTCCATCCGACACAGCCTCCTCGCACTCTTGCAGGACCGGCCACGCTATGGCTACCAGCTCAGGATCGAATTTGAGGACCGCACCGGATCCTCCTGGCCCCTCAACATCGGGCAGGTCTACACCACCCTCGATCGCCTCCAACGCGACGGCCTCGTCCGCAATGACGGCGCCGACGGCGAGGGGCACGTCATCTACAGCATCACCCCGGAGGGGCTCGCCGAAGTCCGGACCTGGTTCACTTCACCGGTGCCGCGCACCAGTCCTCCGCGGAACGAACTGGCCATCAAGCTCGCACTGGGGCTGACCCTTCCCGGCGTTGACGTCGGCGCCGCCATCCACGCCCAGCGCGCCGTCTCCATCCGGGCTCTGCAGGACTACACCAAGGCCAGGCGGGAAACGGCATCCCAACAACGGTCGGCAGACACCGCCCGGCTGCTGGTCCTGGATTCCCTCATCTTCCAGACCGAAGCCGAGGTGCGTTGGCTGGACCTCTGTGAGGCCCGGCTCATGCAACTCACCAGCCCCCCGCCTAAACCGCGGGACCCGGACACCCGCAAGTAGTACCCGCAAGTAGTACCCGCCGGTAACTCTCCCGCCGTTCGGCGCGCCTGCCCGACCGTTCAGCGACTCCACGGGACCGTCCGGCGCAAAGCCATACCCAAGAATCGCCGGCGTTGGTAGGGTGCCTTGGGGCACATCTGTCGAGTGGATTTGCCCAGTTGGGTTTCTCAAGGAGGAGACATGGGCACAATGCCAGATGGCACGCCAAATAACTTAGTAGTCGACGACGGCATTACGCCGGACCCGACTCTGCCGCCCACATCCGTGGACGTCTCCGTGCTCGAAGCCGAAGAGCGCAAATGGACGCCGGCCAAGATCGCCCTCTGGGTGGCCATCTCCCTGCTGGGCGCTGTGGCATGGTTCATGCTCGCGATCGTCCGGGGCGAAACGGTCAACGCCATCTGGTTCGTGTTCGCAGCAGTCTGCACCTACCTGATCGGCTACCGCTTCTATTCCAAGGTCATCGAGCGCTACCTGCTCAAGCCGAATGACCGCCGGGCCACTCCCGCGGAATACAAGGCCGACGGCAAGGACTACGTCCGCACGGACCGCAACGTCCTGTTCGGCCACCACTTCGCCGCCATCGCCGGCGCCGGACCCCTGGTGGGCCCGATCCTCGCAGCCCAGATGGGCTACCTCCCGGGCACCATCTGGATCATCATCGGCGTCGTGTTCGCCGGAGCGGTCCAGGACTACGTCGTGATGTTCTTCTCCATGCGGCGCGGCGGACGTTCCCTGGGCCAGATGGCCCGCGAGGAACTCGGCGTCATCGGCGGCACCGCTGCCCTGGTCGCCACCCTGCTGATCATGGTGATCATCGTTGCCATCCTCGCCCTCGTCGTCGTCAACGCCCTGGCCGAGAGCCCGTGGGGCGTCTTCTCCGTCGGCATGACCATTCCGATTGCCCTCTTTATGGGCGTCTACCTGCGCTTCATCCGCCCCGGCAAGATCCTGGAAGTCTCCCTGATCGGGTTCGTGCTGCTGATGGCCGCCATCATCGGCGGCGGCGCCGTCGCCGCCACCGAATGGGGCCACACCTTGTTCACGCTGGACAAGGTCACCATCGCCTGGGCCCTCATCATCTACGGTTTCATCGCCGCGATTCTGCCGGTCTGGCTCCTGCTGGCCCCGCGTGACTACCTGTCCACCTTCATGAAGATCGGCGTCATCGTGATGCTGGCCGTGGCCGTCATCGTGGTCCGCCCCGAAATCTCCGTCCCGGCCTTCAGCGAATATGCCAGCCGCGACAACGGTCCGGTCTTCCCGGGCGCGCTGTTCCCGTTCCTGTTCGTCACCATCGCGTGCGGCGCGCTGTCCGGATTCCACGCCCTGATTGCTTCCGGCACCACGCCGAAGCTGATCGAGAAGGAACGCCAGACCCGCTACATCGGGTACGGCGGAATGCTGATGGAGTCCTTCGTGGCCATCATGGCCCTCGTGGCGGCGATCTCGATTGACCGCGGTCTCTACTTCGCGATGAACTCCCCGGCCGCACTCACCGGCGGCACCGTGGAAACGGCAGCCGCCTGGGTCAACAGCCTGGGACTGTCCGGCGTCAACATCACGCCCAGCATGCTCGCCGAGACGGCCGCCAACGTCGGGGAGACCAGCATTATCTCCCGCACCGGCGGCGCGCCGACCCTCGCCGTGGGCCTTGCCCACATCATGCAGCAGTTCATCGGCGGCACCGCCATGATGGCCTTCTGGTACCACTTCGCCATCATGTTCGAGGCCCTGTTCATCCTCACCGCGGTCGACGCCGGCACCCGGGTTGCGCGGTTTATGCTGCAGGACTCGATCGGCAACTTCATCCCGAAATTCAAGGAACACTCCTGGCGTCCCGGCGCGTGGCTTTCCACCGCCGTGATGGTCGCGGCCTGGGGCGCCGTGCTGATCATGGGCGTCACGGACCCGCTGGGCGGCATCAACACGCTGTTCCCGCTGTTCGGCATCGCCAACCAGCTGCTGGCAGCCATCGCCCTGTCCGTCTGCCTGGCCATCGCGGCCAAGAGGGGCTCCTTCAAGTACCTCTGGATCGTGGCGGTCCCGATGGCCTTCGCGGCCATCGTGACCATCACGGCCAGTTACCAGAAGATCTTCTCCTCCACTCCGGCGGTTGGCTACTTCGCCAACAATGCGGCCTTCTCCAAGGCACTCGCGGACGGCAAGACCTCGTTCGGCACGGCGAAGACCGTCCCGGCCATGGAGGCCGTCATCAGGAATACGGCGATCCAGGGCTGGCTCTCGGTCATCTTCGTTGTGCTTAGCATCATCGTGATCGTGGCGGCGCTTATCGCCACCTACAAGGCGTTCCGCAACACCAAGGCGGGCGTGATCAACATCAACAACGAGGATCCGGCGCTGTCGTCGCGTGTCTTCGCACCGGCCGGCCCCGCTCCCACTCCGGCAGAGCGTGAGCTCCTGAACAAATGGAACCAGCTGCCGGCGGACAAGCGGACCGCAGACTCCACCCACCACTAGTGCGGAGGCATAAATGAACGCTGTAGTGGCAGGTTTCCGGGGATTCGCCCGGTACCTGGGCAGTGTGATGGGTGCGGATGCGTACACGAAGTACCTGGCACACCACGCCGAAGCCGGTCACGGTTCCGCGCCGATGACCGAGAAGGAGTTCTGGCGGGACCAGACGGACCGTCAGGAAGCCAACCCGCAGGGCCGTTGCTGCTGATCAGTCCCGGCTGATCGGCTTTGCAGCTACCGGAGGGCGCCGCCGGGCACATGAGTGCTCGACGGCGCCCTCCGCCGTCTCCGTTTGACTCCCATTTCGCCGATTGTCGAGCCGCGCGGCTCCGCCCCCCGGCCTGGCCTGCTGCGCGGCTCCGGGCTCATGAGAGTATGAAGCCATGAGCGATCCACATGACACTCAGCCCGCCGTCGACGACCTGGTCGAGGGCACCACCCTGGATTCCCAGCCGGCCCGGTCGGCGGAGCCCCGCCAGCCGGTGGAGCCCGGCCAGTCCCCGGAGCCC
>DASWAW010000045.1:0-1878 GCA_036390955.1 Arthrobacter sp. | reverse complement strand
TACCTGACCATCGTGGACCGCAAAAAGGACATGATCATCCGCAACGGCTACAACGTCTACCCGCGCGAAGTCGAGGAAATCCTCCTGACCCACCCCGAGGTTGTCAGCGCCGCCGTCTACGGGATTCCGCACGAGGTCCACGGCCAGGAAATTGCGGCCGCGATCGTGCTTGACGCGGGAGCCACCGCCACCGCGACGGACTTGATGGAATTCGCCAGCGCCCAGCTCGCCGCGTACAAATACCCGCGCGTCATCAGGCTGCTCACGGAACTCCCCCTCGGGCCCAGCGGAAAGATCCTCAAGCGGAACCTGGCTACCGAGCCCGTCGGGTCCTGAAAGGCCGGCGCGGACCCCACCCCCTACCGCAGCGTTGGACGGGCGCTTAGTGTCGAAGCAGTCAACATAGGGGGATATGCGTGATGGAGAAAACAGCCGGCCCACGCCGGATCGAGGCATGGCCGGCCTCTCGCACCGGTCCGGTCCTTTCCATCGCCGTCGCCTTGGTGGGACCCCTGTGCGTTGTTTTCCTGACCGGGTATTTGACGATCCAGCTGCAGCTATCAGAGATAAACGCTCCGCTTCTGGATTTCAACGCGCGCCCGATCCCCCTCGTGGCGGGATGGGTGCCATACCTGGTGCGGGCAGCGTTCGTCCTACTCGCCGTGGCCGCGATTCTGGGCTACCGGGTGGCGGCCCAGACCAGGGCGGCGCGGGTTCTGACTCTCGTTGTCCTGACCGCGGCTGTCTTCGCTGGCGCCAACGCTCTTCGGCCTGTCCCGATGGATGGGGAGCCGCAGCCGATCGCTCTGTTCAGCCTCATCAACGGCGCTACATCACCGTTCACCCTTGCGCTGATCGGGGCAGTCGTCGCCCACCTGGTCTCCGTCCGCCGCCGAAGCAAACGGGCCACTTCCAGATGATTCCGCCATCTGACCCCAGCCCCGTCCTGTTCCGGCCGTGCTGAACCACCACGCACCGCCCGGATAAGGGGGCCGCATCAAAGGGTTGCTGCTTCTTCCTGCGCCAGTCTGATCATGCGCAGTTCGTCCTCGACCGCGCGGGATGGCCAATAGTCCTTCGCCAGCTCTCCGGCCCGGGTTCGATCGGCTGTTGGGAAGAGCTTGCCGAACAGCCCGGCGGCGTGAAGCAGGGCGATCAGCGCCGTGGTTCTGGCATCGGGCACCTTGGCAACGGGCGCCTTCGACTCAGGCGTCTTGGCATCGGAGGCCTGGGGCTCAGGCAGAGCGGCATCAGGCGCAGCGGTATCAGGCAGGGCGGCATCAGGCGCAGCGGTATCAACGGCCATGGCATCGGGTACAGCGGTATCAGGTGCCTTGGCCTCAGGCTTCTCGGGTTCCGACGGCGCACCGCTGAGTGCCGCTTCGATCGTTTGCAGGAGCGCCGCTTCCGGGCCGTGATCCTTCTCCCGGTACCGCATGGACTTGAACAGGCCAAGGTGTTTTTCGCCGACAGGCTCCACGATGCCCCGGGACGCCATCCCCTCGTAGACACGTTGCACTTCGGCGCGGCCCTCCAGCATGGAGACCCACGACTTGGGCGTGTGCGGCCGGGATTTGTGCCGGATGAGTTCCAGCTCGTGCTGGAAGTCCGTTGGCGGTGCTGCACCGGTAGCCCTGACGTGCTTCCCCTGCAGTCCGATCGCACCAAGCAGCTCCAGCTCGGCCAGTATTGCCCCGGCCACAGTGGTCCTGAGTGCGAACACCGGCACAACAGGCGTTCCGTCCAAGTCGTTCGTTGCCAGCAGCAGGAAGGCCTGGGGAAGGCTCAGTTCCGCCGCCTTAGGTGTTTCAGCATCCATACGCTCATGGTGGCCCAGTTCCGCCGCCACCACAATGAGGATTTACGGGCGTCTCCGTC
>DASWAW010000044.1:0-3630 GCA_036390955.1 Arthrobacter sp. | reverse complement strand
GCCTGAGCCCCGGAATACCGAGCTGTGGAAGATCACCCTCGGCGAACTCGACGAGAAAATGGGCGTGAAGATCATCGAGGAATCCGTCGAGCGGGTGGTCGCCACCATGCCGGTGGAGGGCAACCGGCAGTCCTTCGGGCTGCTGCACGGCGGCGCCTCGCTGGCGGTTGGGGAGGCCGTGGGCTCCTGGGCCGCGGTCATCCACGCCAGCACGCTGGGCAAGACCGCCGTCGGCGTGGACGTCTCCGCCACGCACCACAAGTCCGCCCGGGAAGGGCTCATCACCATCATCGCGACCCCGATCCATCTCGGCGGAACCGTCACCACGCACGAGGTGCTGATCAACAATGCGGCCGGCGAGCGGCTCTGCACGCTGCGGATCACCAACCTCCTGCTGGACCGCAAGGCCTGAGGCCGGGCCGGGCGCCGGGGGCGAACCCAGCGGGCGCATCCACCGGGCGCATCCACCGGGGTCGCCGGAGAGCTTCGGGGACGCCGTAACCATACGGCGACAGCGACGGCTTCCGGCGAACTCGGGCATTCCGGCGAACCCAAGTCCAACCGGCTGCATCCAAAATGGGGCCCCGGCCGGTAGTAACGGTGTAAGCAAATCACCGCCCGGATCCGGGCAACTCAATGAGGAGTTTGAAATGCGCAAAACCGTTTATGCCGCCGGGGCCCTGTCCATGGTCGCGGCACTCGCCTTCGCCGCCCCCGCCCAGGCCGGCGGGAAGCACGACGGCGGCCGGCACCACGGCGACGATGCCCTCCTGTCCGTCCTGCACGGTGTGCCTGGCCTCACCGTGGATGTGTGGGTGGACGGCAAGCTGACCCTGGACGACTTCGAGCCCGGCACCCTCGCGGGCCCTCTGAAGCTCGACGACGGCAGCTACAAGATCGCCATCACGGCCGCCGACGCCACCAGCGCCGACAACCCGGTGATCGGCCCGGTCACGGTCCATCTCAAGGAGGGCCGGAACTACACCGCTGTGGCGCACCTTGATGCCTCCGGTGAGCCCACAGCAACCCTGTTCAAGAACGACACCTCGGCCAGCCCCAAGGGCGAAGGCAAGCTCACCGTCCGGCACGTGGCGGCGGCGCCCGCCGTCGACGTCCTTGCCGGCGACACCGCGGTCATCGAGGATCTGGAGAACCCTGAGCAGGAGGTGCTGACGCTGGAGGCCGGAACGGTATCCGCCTCGGTTGCGGCCGCCGGCACCACCGAACCCCTGATCGGCCCGGCGGATGTTCCGGTCACGAAGGGCAAGAACACGATTGTGTACGCCTGGGGCAGCCTGGACGACGGCACCCTCGGCGTTGCGGTCCAGGTGGTCGACTCGGCCAAATGGCACGGCCACGACCGTCATGACGGCTGAACCGACCGCCCGGTCCTAACGAGCGTGCCCGCCAGCAGCGCATCCCGCAAGGTATGCGCTGCTGGTACGCCTACGCCCATCCCGCCCGTTGGTATAGGGCCGATGGACCCGGAAGGCCCCGGACCCCGGCTGTTAGCGTGGAAGGGCTGATTCACCCGACACCGCTGGGTAAAACCGGTCTCACCGGAAGGATCCACCATGCTCTCAGACACCTCACTTCCCGTCATCAAGGCAACGCTGCCCGTCGTCGGCGAGCACATCGAGGAGATCGCCAAGCGCTTCTACAAACACATGTTCGAGGCGCGGCCGGACCTCCTGGACGGGCTCTTCAACCGGGGGAACCAGGCGGACGGGCGCCAGCAGCAGGCACTCGCCGGCTCCATTGCGGCGTTCGCCGGGCTGCTCGTGGACAACGTGGACCAGATTCCGGACCACCTCCTGTCACGGGTTGCCCACAAGCACGTCTCGCTGGGGTTGAGCCCGGACCAGTACCAGGTTGTCCACGACCACCTGATGTGGGCCATCGTGGATGTGCTCGGGGATGCCGTCACGGCCGATGTCGCCGCCGCCTGGGACGAGGTCTACTGGCTGATGGCGAACATGCTCATCAATAAGGAGCGGGGGCTCTACAAGGCGGTACACCTCACCCCTGAAACGATCTGGCGGACCTGGCGGGTGGCCGAGAAGGTCCAGGAGACGGACGACGTCGTCAGGTTCGTGGTGGAGCGGATGGATGAGCGCGAGGTCAAGCCGTCCCTGCCCGGCCAGTACGTCACGATCAAGATGCCCATGCACGACGGCGTCCACCAGCCCCGGCAATACAGCCTCACCAAGGCCGACGACGGGCAGCACCGGCAGTTCGCGGTGAAGCGGGTCCACGGCCTGGAGACGCCCGATGGCGAGATGTCCAATCTGCTGCACAACGAGATTCAGGTGGGTGACGAGGTGGTGCTCTCGGCGCCCTTCGGCGATGTGGTGCTGGAATACACCGACCGTCCCCTGGTGCTGGCCAGCGCGGGGATCGGGATCACCCCGATGGCCGGCATGCTTTCGCACCTCGTCAAGTCCGGCTCCCAGCGCCAGGTGATGCTGCTGCATGCCGATGACAGCGAGGCATCGTTCCCGCTCCGGGGGCAGGTCCGGGAGGATCTGGCCGCATTGACGGACGGGTCGTTGAAGACGTGGTTCCTGAATCCCGCCGCGGGCGGAACTGCGTCGGACGCCGAGTTCTCCGGCTTCATGGACGTCGGGGCGGTGGACCTCCCCGACGACGCCGAGTACTACCTCTGCGGTCCCCTGCCGTTCCTGAAGTCCGTCCGGAGCGCGCTCGTGGCCGGCGGCGTGCCGGCCAAAGACATCCAGTACGAGGTGTTCGGCCCCGACCTCTGGCTGGCTGATTTCCAGTAGCGGCGCCGGTCAGCCACGGTCGTCAGCGGCGGGGTGGTCCGCAGGCCGCCCGCGGCTTTCGTTAGCGGACCGCCCGACGCCGTGCCCCGGCCAGATGAACACCGGCCAGCAGGAGGGCGCCCAGCAGGATGACGCCGACGGCGAGCCCCGCCGTCGGCAGCAGCGAACCGGCCCCGGTGTCCGCCAGTTGGCCGGCGCCGGTGTCCGGCGACTGGCCGGAAGCGGCCGGAAGCACCGTGGGCTGGCCGGAGCCGGCCGGAAGCACCGTCGGCTGGTCGGCCGGGGTGGCGGGCCCGGCGGGCGCCACCGTCGGGGCGTCGGCCGGGGCGTCAACGGTGAAGGTCAGAAGCAGCGGGTCCGAGGCAACGCCGTCGACCGTCTGGGTGGCGGAAAGCGTGTGCTCCCCCGGGGCGAGGGCGGCCGGGAACGGCATGCTCCAGCGCCCGCCGGCACCTGTCTTCGTTGTGCCAACCGGCTGTCCGTCGATCAGCACCGCAACGTCGCCGCCGTCGACGCCTGTTCCGGAGATGGCCGCGGGCAGCGCGTCCTGGCTGAGGTGCGAACCGTCATCAACCGTGGTGACGGCCGGTGCCGCCGGTGCGACGGTGAAGTTCCGGGTGACCGGGGCACTGTCCACGTCGCCGGGGGACGTTTGGACGGCGCGGATGGAGAGTCTGCCCGGTGCGGCCCCGTCGACGGGGATGGTCCACTGGCCGTCTGCCGCGACGACTGCGGAGCCGCTGAGGTCGCCCGTGATCTTCACCGTGAGCCCGGGGGTTCCGGTGCCCTCGATGCCGGTGACGGATTTCAGCGCCGCGCCCTCGGCCGGTGTGGTGATCACCGGTGC
>DASWAW010000043.1:0-1532 GCA_036390955.1 Arthrobacter sp. | reverse complement strand
ACCGCGCCGAACATGCCGATCATGGCGTAGGCACTGACGGGGATCAGCACGAACCATTCCCGCCGTGACCCGGCGCGGCCCAGCAACGGGATGGAGAAGGCCCCGTTGGCCCGCCAGACGTTCTTCAGCAGCGGCAGCTTCCGCAGGAACTTCGGCGGCTTGATCACCAGGGGCCAGAGCAGCGGCACACCCCCGGTGGTGATCATGTCCCCGAGAATGTGCACCAGCACGCCGGTGAGCATCGAGACCGGCAACCAGGTCCACTGGTGCGGGGCGAACCAGGTCACCAGCCCGGCCATGGTCAGGGCGAAGACCCAGTTGCTGATCCAGCCGTACTTCGGGAAGAGCTTGAGGGCTTTCGCGGCGATGTTGATCATGAACATGCACAGCAGCCCGGCCCCCAGGGACAGCAGGCCCCAGTCGGTCTGCAGCTGCAGCTGCCCGGCCAGCGCCGCGAGCAGCACAAAGAATGCGGCGCCGAGCAGGGAGTGTGTGCCCTGCCGGTGCCCGCCGGAGGCGTTTTCGATGCCGACCGCGATCACGTTCGACAGCGGCGGCAGCGAGTGCGCCACCGTGCTGGAGCGGTGGTCCCAGTCGCAGACCAGGGCCGTCCCCGCCGTCGCCATCCCGCCGATCACAATTCCGGTCGCGTCCAGCGGATACCAGCCCAGCGTGTACGGACCGGTCGAGGCAACCGCCACCCACGCCGCGGCTCCCGACGCGGCGTGGTGTCCTCCCATCATTCTCTACTTCACCGCCAGTGGGGCGTCGGAGAAAATATTCCGGATGACGCCGTTGGCCCACTCGAGGATCTCGGCGTCCTGCAGGTCACGGCCGCCGATCCGCGCTGTCTTGGGCTTCGGGATCAGCACCGCGTCGAGGGCAGGCTTGGACTGGGATCCGGGGTACATCCGGGTAAGCCGCATGAGCTTGGATTCGGGCAGCTGTGCCGGCGAGAACTTGATGAAGTTGCCCTGCAGGGCGACGTCGCTGAGCCCGGCTTCACGGGCGCCGACCCGGAAGCGGGCGACGTCGATCAGGTTCTTCGCGGGCAGCGGCAGCTCACCGTAGCGGTCCACGAGCTCGGCGAGCACTTCGTCGATTGCCTCGTAGGTGATGGCCGAGGCGAGCTTGCGGTACGCCTCGAGGCGCAGCCGTTCGCCCGGCACATAGTCGTGCGGCAGGTGGGCGTTGACCGGCAGCTCGATCTTCATCTCCGCGGCCTTCTCCTCGGCCTCGCCCCGGTATTCGGCCACGGCCTCGCCGACCAGGCGGATATACAGGTCGAAACCCACCCCCTGGATGTGGCCGGACTGCTCCCCGCCCAGCAGGTTGCCGGCGCCGCGGATCTCGAGGTCCTTCATGGCCAGCTGCATGCCGGCGCCAAGCTCGTTGTGGGTGGCCACAGCCTTGAGCCGCTCCAGGGCCACCTCGCCCAGCGGCTTTTCGGACGGGTACAGGAAGTAGGCGTAGGCGCGTTCCCGGCCGCGGCCCACCCGCCCGCGCAGCTGGTGCAGCTGGGAGAGACCGTA
>DASWAW010000042.1:0-2953 GCA_036390955.1 Arthrobacter sp. | reverse complement strand
CGTCGAATTCCACAACCCGGATCTGCACATTGCCACGCTGAACTCGAAGGGCAAGTTCGAACTCGAACTGACCATCGAGCGCGGCCGCGGCTACGTTTCGGCAGCTCAGAACAAGTCCGGCGACTCCGAGATCGGCCGTATCCCGGTCGACTCGATCTACTCGCCGGTCCTGAAGGTTACTTTCCGCGTGGAAGCTACCCGTGTTGAGCAGCGCACTGACTTCGACAAGCTCATTGTCGACGTCGAGACCAAGCAGGCCATCGCCCCGCGCGATGCCGTTGCTTCGGCAGGTACCACCCTGGTGGAACTGTTCGGTCTGGCCCGCGAGCTGAACACCGCAGCTGAAGGTATCGAGATTGGCCCGTCGCCGACGGATGCTGCCCTGGCAGCAGACATGGCCCTGCCGATCGAGGATCTGGACCTCACCGTCCGTTCCTACAACTGCCTCAAGCGTGAGGGCATCCACACCGTGGGTGAACTCGTGGCCCGCTCCGAGGCCGACCTCATGGACATCCGTAACTTCGGTGCGAAGTCCATCGATGAGGTCAAGGCAAAGCTGGTTGAACTGGGCCTGTCCCTCAAGGACTCGCCTCCCGGTTTTGACCTCGCAGCACGCGCCGCAGCAATTGAAGAGGACGACGCCGCTTTCAGCGACGACGAGCTCTAACAAACAGATCTTGGCCTGCCGGCTGGATGCACCATGGTGTGCGCAGCCCAACGGCTTCCATATGAGGAGAAACTATTATGCCTACCCCCGCTAAGGGTCCGCGCCTCGGAGGCGGAGCAAGTCACGAGCGCCTGATGCTCGCGAACCTGTCCGCCGCACTGTTCGAGCACAAGCGGATCACCACCACGGTGACCAAGGCCAAGCGACTGAAGCCGTACGCCGAGCGCCTGGTGACCTTCGCCAAGCGTGGCGACCTGGCTTCCCGCCGCCGTGTACTCGGCTTGATCAGCGACAAGGGCATCGTCCACGAGCTGTTCACCGACATTGCACAGGCAGTGGAGAACCGCAACGGTGGCTACACCCGCATCACCAAGATCGGCAACCGCAAGGGCGACAACGCTCCCATGGCTGTCATCGAACTGGTCCTTGAGCCGGTTTCCGCCAAGCAGGCTGTTGTAGCTGAGGCTACGTCCGCTGCCAAGCGCGACGCCGACAAGGCAGAAGCCGCTCCGGTTGCTGAGACCGAAGCCGCTGAAACCGAAGAGGCTCCGGCCGCTGAAGCAGCTGCTTCCGAAGAGGCTCCGGCCGCTGAGGCAGCTGCTACCGAAGAGGCTCCGGCCGCTGAGGAAGCTCCCGCTGACTCCAAGAAGGACGCGAAATAATTCGCTGATTTCTTCGCATAGACTTAAGTCTATGAACGACCAGAAACCCGTTGCCCCCGCTAGAGGGGGCAGCGGGTTTCTGCGTGTCCGCCTCGATTTGGCGTACGACGGCGGACCCTTCAGCGGGTGGGCCGTGCAGCCCGGACGGCGTACCGTCCAGGGCACGCTGGAAGAGGCTATTGCGCTGCTCATCCGCAGGCCCATCAGGGTAACCGTCGCCGGGCGGACCGACGCCGGGGTGCACGCCCGCGGCCAGGTGGTCCACGTCGACTTCACAGAGACGGAGTGGCTGGGACTCAACCGCGGGGTGGAGCTCGATCCCGCCGTCGCCCTGCTGCGGCGGCTCCGCGGCGCCCTCAGCCGCGGCCTGGGGGACCTGACCGGGGCCATCGAGGTCCACCGGGTCACCATCGCACCCAGGGGCTTCGACGCCCGGTTCTCCGCGCTGTGGCGCCGCTACAGCTACCGGATCGCAGACGGGCCGGCCCTGTGGGATCCGCTGGGCCGAAGCTCCACGTTGTGGCACCAGGACCGGCTCGACGTCGGATTGCTCAACGAAGGCGCCTCGCAGCTGCTGGGACTCCAGGATTTCCGGTCCTACTGCAAGCCGCGGGAAGGCGCCACCACCATCCGGGAACTGCAGCGCTTCGAGTTTGCCCGGGGCGCCGACGGGGTCATTGTGGCCACGGTCCAGGCGGATGCGTTCTGCCACAACATGGTGCGCTCCCTCGTGGGATCGGCGCTGTTCGTGGGGGCCGGCATCGAGAAGCCCGAGTGGCTGTTCGAGCGGCTGCTCGCCCGCCAGCGCGATGCGAAGTCAGTCCTCTCGGCCCCGCATCCTCTCGTTCTGGAGGAAGTGGCCTACCCCTCGGCCAGCGGGCTGCTGGCCCGGGCCGAGCTGACCCGAGCTATGCGCCAATAGGGTTCTCCGCCCGGCCACCGCAGCCTGAGGCACTTTTCTGGCGTATTAGGGGGCCTGCGTGGCCGCGTGGGCGGGGAGCTCCAGGGTGAAGGTGCTCCCGCAGCCCGGCAGCGTGCGGCAGGAAATGCTGCCGCCATGCCGTTCGACGATCGCCTTGGTGATGGACAGGCCCAGCCCGATGCCGGGGATCGCGCCGTCGCGGACCGCGGGGCTGCGGAAGAACCGGGTGAAGACCCGGTCGGCGTCGGCGGCGGTCATGCCCATGCCATCATCCTCCACGAGCAGCAGCACGCGGCCTCCCTCTTTGCTTGCGGAGACGCGGACCGTGCCGCCGTCGGGTGAATACTTGATCGCGTTGGAGACGAGGTTGTCGACCGCCTGGCTGATCCGCAGCGGATCCACATCGGCCCAGAGCGGGGCCGGAATGTCCATCGAGAGCGAGACCCGGGAAGCCCGCGCGTGGGCCTGGGCCGAACCGAGGCTGGCTTCGACCAGGCCGGCCAGATCGGTCCGCCGCGGGTGGACATGCAGCGTTGAGTCGGCGGAGACCAGCAGGTCCGAGACCAGCGCCAGCAACCGTTCAGCATTCCGTTGCGCGACCTCGATCCGGCGCACGGTAGCGGGGGAGAGTTCCGCCGATTCGCCGAGAACCAGGTCCAGGTTGCCAATGATGGAAGTGAGCGGGGTACGGAACTCGTGCGA
>DASWAW010000041.1:0-5513 GCA_036390955.1 Arthrobacter sp. | reverse complement strand
TCCGGCAGCAGCGCACCCATGGGACCGAAGGTCAGCCCCATCAGGGAGAAACCGATGATCAGCAGGGCCATGGTGCCGACAAAGCCGGCGCTGAACAGCGGGACGAAGAGCAGTCCGAAGGCGAAGATGCCGATGGTCACGGCGATCAGCATCTTGCGGCGGCCGTACTTCTCAGCCAGCGGGCCGGAGACCAGGGTGAAGATGCCGAAGAACACGACGCCGGCAATGAGCATCCAGAGGAAGTCGTTGCGGGTGTAGCCCAGGCCGGGGACGAACGCGGCTGCGGCGGCCTCGGTCATCGGCTTGCCGGCCTTCTCGGCGGCTGCCTTGGCGGCGTCCAGGCTCGCGGCGCGGGTGCCGTAAGTCAGCGTGAACGTGGTCATCAGGTAGAACAGCACGTAAGTGGCGAGCATGATGAACGTGCCCAGGATCAGCTGGCGCCAGCTGGTCTTGAAGACCCGGGCCAGCGGGAGCTTGGCGACCTCGTTGGACTCCAGGACCTTGGTGAAGGCCGGGGTCTCGATCAGCTTGAGCCGGACGTACAGGCCGATGATGACCATCACGGCGCTGAGCAGGAACGGCACGCGCCAGCCCCAGTCCATGAAGGCCTCCGGCGTCAGGGTGTAGCTGAAGACCAGGAAGATCACGTTGGCGATGATGAAACCGATCGGCGCTCCCAGCTGCGGGAACGTGCCGTAGATGGCGCGCTTGTTCGCCGGGGCGTTTTCGGTGGCCAGCAGGGCCGCGCCGCTCCATTCGCCGCCGAGGGCCAGGCCCTGGGCAAAGCGCATGACAACCAGCAGCGCCGGTGCCCAGAAGGTCCAGCCGGGAACGGTCGCCGTCGGCAGGCAGCCGATCAGGAAGGTGGCGATACCCATGGTCAGCAGCGATGCCACCAGGGTGCCCTTCCGGCCGAACTTGTCACCAAAGTGGCCGAAGATAATGGAGCCGAGCGGCCGGGCGATGAACGCCACGCCGAAGACGGCGAAGGAGCTCAGCAGCTGGGTGGTCTCGTTCTGGCCGGGGAAAAAGAGCTTCGGGAAGACGAGCACAGCGGCCGTGGCGTACACGTAGAAGTCGTAGAACTCAACGGTGGTGCCGATCAGGCTGGCGACAATGACGCGGCCGCGCGAGTTCACCTGTTTGGCGGACCCCTGCTCTGCGGAAGTGGCAGTGGATGACATGTAGTAGCGCTTTCATAAAAGACCGGACCGGTGATGCTCGAGACCGCCCGGAGGGGGATAAGTAGGATTACATAATAGTTCCAGTAGTCCATTCAATGGACAAGCGTTCCACTATTTGGACATCTGTTTTCGTCTCACGTGGTGGTCATCACACTACGCCCCACACTGCCCCTCACGCCGCCACAAACGCGCCGATAGGCAAACGTCACAGCACGTTAACAAACGGCGAGGGTCCCGGAAACGCGGATTCCCTACTTTGGAAGGACAACATCCCCAAAGGAGGTCCCCGTGACTGCTGAACGAACCGCAAGCGCCGATACCGGCGTTTCCCCCGGCATTTCCCCCCGCCTCGACGCCGGCACCACCCTTGGCGGCCCCGCCCTTGAGTACCGCCCCGGCCGCTGGATCGCCAACTGGGATGCCGAGAACAAGGAACAGTGGGAGTCCGAAGGCCGCTCCATTGCCAAGCGCAACCTGAACTGGTCCATCTTCGCCGAGTTCCTCGGATTTGTGGTCTGGCAGCTGTGGTCGATTGTGGTCGTCCAGCTGCCCGCGGCCGGCTTCACCTTCACCACCTCGGAAATTTTCTGGCTGATCTCGATGCCCAGCCTGGTCGGCGCCACCCTGCGCATCCCCTACACCTTTATGGTCCCGCGCTTCGGCGGCCGCAACTGGACCATCGTCTCGGCCCTGCTGCTGCTGATCCCCTCGATCGGGCTGGCCATGTGCGTCTCCAACCCGGAGACCCCGTTCGGCACCATGCTGTTTGTGGCGGCACTGGCAGGCTTCGGCGGGGGCAACTTCGCCAGCTCGATGGCGAACATCACCTTCTTCTACCCGGCCCGGGAAAAGGGCTGGGCGCTGGGCCTGAACGCCGCCGGCGGAAACCTCGGCGCCGCCGTCGCACAGCTTGCCGTTCCGATTGCCATCACCCTGCTGGCCGCCGGCACCGTGAACCTGCCGGTCGCCGGACTCATGTGGGTCCCGCTGATCCTGCTTGCCGCGTTCGGTGCCTGGAAGTACATGGACAACCTCACCAGCGCCAAGGGCGACGTCGCGGGCTCGCTCGCCGCGCTCAAGGAACCGCACCTGTGGATCATGGCGCTGCTGTACATCGGCACCTTCGGCTCCTTCATCGGCTTCGCCGGTGTGTTCCCGAAGCTCATCAAGGACTACTTCCCGGCGTTCTCCTCCATCGGCGTCGGCACCGTGGCCCTGTCCCTCGCCTTCCTGGGCCCGCTGGTCGGCTCGCTGGCCCGCCCCTACGGCGGACGCATGGCGGACCGCATGGGCGGCGCCCGGATGACCGTCACGGCATTCGCCGCGATGGCCGTCATCACCCTGACCATGGTCTGGACCCTGCCGCTGAAGAACTTCTGGCTCTTCCTGGGCCTGTTCCTGCTGCTCTTCACCGCCAGCGGCTTCGGAAACGGGGCAACGTACCGGATGATCCCGATCATCTTCGCCACCTCCAGCCGGGCGGCAAAGGCGGGCGCCAGCACCGTGGCCACCCAGCGGCTGGCCTCCTCGGCCCTCGGCCTGATCTCGGCCATCGGCGCCTACGGCGGGTTCGTCATCCCGCAGGTACTCAACGCCTCCAACACTGCCAGCGGTTCCTACACCCCGGCGTTCTACGGCTTCGTCGGGGCCTATGTCCTGATGCTGGTGGTCTGCTGGTTCTGCTACATCCGCAACGCCAACCGAAACGCGATGGGACACGTCTAACATGACCAACGGCGCCGCCACGCACTGCCCCTACTGCGCTCTGCAGTGCGCCATGACGCTCACCACCCCTGCGGCTCTGACCCCGGCTCCCCAGCCGGGGTCAGTCCCCGTGCCGGAGCAGCCGGCCGCCGGCACCGCGCCCCTGGATGCGCCTGACGCGCCCCTGGACGTGTCCGGCCGCGACTTTCCCACCAACCGCGGCGGACTCTGCCGCAAAGGCTGGACCTCGGCGTCACTGCTGAACCACCCCGGCCGCGTCACCGAACCGCTGCTTAAGGGCCCCGACGGCGTCCACCGCCCGATCGGCTGGGACCAGGCCCTGGCGCTGGTCACCAGCGCGGTGAAGTCCACCCGCGCCCGCCACGGGGCCGACGCCGTCGGCGTCTTCGGCGGCGGCGGGCTCACCAACGAGAAGGCCTACCAGCTGGGCAAGTTTGCCCGGCTGGCCCTGGGCACCTCGCGGATCGACTACAACGGCCGGTTCTGCATGTCCTCCGCCGCGGCCGCCGGGATGCGCGCCTTCGGCCTGGACCGCGGCCTGCCGTTCCCGCTGGAGGACCTCGACGCCGCCAGCACCATCCTGATGCTCGGCTCCAACGTCGCCGAGACCATGCCGCCGTTTGTTCAGCACCTGCAGGGCGCCCGCGACGCCGGCGGCCTGATCGTGGTGGACCCCCGCCGCTCCGCCACTGCGGCGTTCACCTCCGACGGCGGCGGCCTGCACCTGCAGCCGCTGCCGGGCACCGACCTCGCCCTGCTGCTGGGACTGTCCCACGTCGTGATCCACGAGGGCCTGGCCGACGCCGGCTACATCGCGGCCCGCACCGCCGGGTACGACGCCCTGGTCCGCAGCGTCGCCTCCTATTGGCCCGAACGCGTGCAGTCCCTCACGGGCGTCCCGGCCGGACTGATCCGCGACACCGCCCGCCGGCTCGCCGACGGCTCCCGCCGGGGCGGCAGCTACATCCTCACCGGCCGCGGCGTGGAACAGCACGTCGACGGCACGGACACCGCCACCGCCGCCATCAACCTCTCTCTGCTGCTGGGCCTGCCCGGCTCCGCGCGCAGCGGCTACGGTACCCTCACCGGCCAGGGCAACGGCCAGGGCGGCCGCGAACACGGCCAGAAAGCGGACCAGCTCCCCGGCTACCGCAAAATCACCGACCCCGCCGCCCGCGCCCACATGGCCGCAGTCTGGGGCGTGCCGGAATCACTCATTCCCGGTCCCGGCCTCCCCGCCGTGCAGCTCCTGAAGTCCCTGGGACAGCCCGACGGCGTCCGCTGCCTTTTCGTGCACGGCGCCAACGTGGCGGTTTCCGCGCCGGACGCCAACGCCGTGATCGCCGGGCTGCGGAGCCTGGACTTCCTGGTGGTCTGCGACTTCTTCCTCTCCGAGACCGCCGCGGAGGCGGACCTGATCCTGCCGGTGACCCAGTGGGCCGAGGAGGAAGGCACCCTGACCAACCTTGAGGGCCGGGTGCTCCGCCGCCGCCGCGCGATCGCTCCCCCGCCGGGGGTGCGCAGCGAGCTGTGGATCATGACCCGGCTGGCCGAAGCCCTGGACGCACCCTCGACGTTCAGCGAGGACCCGGAGACCGTCTTTGAGGAACTCCGGCTCGCCTCCTCCGGCGGCCTGGCCGACTACTCCGGGATCGACTACGCCATGCTGGACCGCGGGGAGGCCGCCTACTGGCCTTACCCCGCCGGCAGCACCGGGACCCCGCGGCTGTTTCTGGACTCCTTTGCCCACACGGACGGGCGGGCCGTGTTCACTCCGGTGACGCCCCGCCGTCGTGCTGTTTCTTCGGCTTCCGCCGACGCTGTGGCCGCTGCGGACCGGGCCGGCAGTTTTCAGGTGGGCGCGGCGATGACCCTGATCACCGGGCGGCTGATGGAGCACTACCAGTCCGGTGCGCAGACCCGGCGGGTGGCCGCGCTGGCCGCGGCCCAGCCGGAAGCGCGGCTGCAGATCCATCCGGCCGCCGCCGCCGCGCAGGGCATCGCCGAGGGCGACGTCGTCTCGATTTCCAACGGGCGCGGCGAGGTGTCCTGCCGCGCCGCGCTGAGCACGGACATCCGTCCCGAAACGGTGTTCCTGCCGTTCCACTTCCCGGAACTGGAGAGCGCCAACCGTCTCACGGAGGCGGCCACGGACCCGATCTCCGGGATGCCGGAGTTCAAGTTCAGCCAGGTCTGGGTCCGGCCCGGTGCTGCCAATCTCCGCGCCAATGAACTGCAGAAGGAAGGTGCGTCATGACTGAGCGCATTGTTGTTGTGGGCTTCGGGCCGGTCGCCGCGCGGCTGGTCGACGAGCTGTTGCCGGCGGTCCGGAGCGGACTCGCGCACCTGACAGTCGTCGGTGAGGAAGCCGAGGCCGCGTACAACCGCGTGCTGGTGGCGGACCTGGGGGTCGGCCGGACCACAGCGTCGGCCCTGGCACTCTCCGACGCGGCCGCCCTGATCGCCGACGGCGTCGACGTCCGGCTGGGCGTCCGGGTCCGCCGCGTGGACCGGGCCCGGCAGCAGCTGGTCCTCAGCGACGGCACCTCCCCCGGTTACGACCGGCTCGTCTTCGCCACCGGCTCCCGCCCGGTGATCCCCAAC
>DASWAW010000040.1:0-5824 GCA_036390955.1 Arthrobacter sp. | reverse complement strand
CCCGGAAACAGTGGGACGCGACCTCCTCCTGAAGGAGGACGCCAGCTAGGCGCTCCTTGGCGCCCAGCCGCCAACTGCCGGTGCCGCGGCCCTTCCACTCCGGAGGGGCCGCGGCCTTCGTGCGTTTCGGGGCGTGCCTGGGTTTCGGGACGTACCTCGGGTGCGGATGGATGCAGGAGGCGCTTGGGTGTGCGGGAATTGCACAGACGCAGGACTACCTTGCGACCCTGCAAATGCCCGGTGAGTCGGGAAATGTCGGGCTACATGGGATTTCCGGGGCGCCGAGTAGGCCGGAGGTCGCCGAGAACGAGTCGCGTCGCAGGGAAGAGGCCGCGTCGCGGGACGGGGAAGAGGCCGCGTAGCGGAAGGGAATCGCGGGTTCCGGAGTGGCATGGCGACGCGGAGAATGCCTGATGATGCAGCACATTACGGGTGACGCGGGAATACCGGGGCGCCGGGCAAGCCGCGCGTCGCAGGGCGGCCATCGCGTCACTGGGCGGCTGTCGCGTCGCTGTGCGGCCATCGCGTCGCAGGGGACGAACCGGGCCGCCGTTCCTCCCGAACACCTACACAGACCCGCACACGTAGACAGATAGGGCGGACCCGCCGTTTGAACTGCACCTCCGAAAGCCAGATTCCCTTTTCGAATCCAAATTTGGAGTTGCAGTTTGTTTCGGAGGGTCCGCCCTGATGGGTGCGGCGCTGTCCGCCGGGCCCGGCGGAAGGCCCGGCGGAAGACCTGTTGGACGACCTAGTAGAAGTGAACCGTGTCCACGACGTGGGGGAGCTCGCCGCCGTCGAGGAAGGTGCGCAGGTTGCCGCAGAAGCGTTCCGCGATCAGACGGTTCTCGGCAGCGCTCAGGGCCGAGGTGTGCGGGGACACCATCACCCGGGGGTGGTTCCACAGCGGGCTGTCCTGCGGGAGCGGCTCGACAGCAAATACGTCGAGGCAGGCGTACGAGACCTGGCCGTTGTCGAGTGCCTCCAGCAGGGCCTCCTCATCCACAACGGTGCCGCGCCCCACGTTCACCAGAATTGTTCCTGGCTTCATCGCCGCAAATACCTCGCGGCTGAAGAGCTTCTCGGTGGACGGCGTGCCGGGCAGCGTGTTCACGACGGCGTCCGCCGTGGCCAGCAGGCCGGCGAGGCCATCGTTTCCCGCGACTTCCTGGATGCCGTCGATGGGCTCAACGGACCGCTTGGTGCCGCTGACGGTCATTCCCAGCGCACGGGCGATCCGGGCCGTCTCGAGCCCGATCTCGCCAAGCCCGGTGACCACCAGATGGGAGCCGTTGACCAGCCTCGTGGGAGTGCGCAACTCGGGCCAGACCCTGGCCGCCTGGTCCTGGGCCAGTTCCGCGCTGCGCTTGAAGCCGTTGAGGATCCCCAGCGCGGCGAACTCGGCGAGCGGCAGCGCGTGAACGCCGGCGGACGTGGTCACCCTGAACTTCTGCAGTGTCCCGGAATCGAGCCCCGACGCCTTCACTGCGCCGCCGGCGCCGGCCGCCATCGCATGGATCCATTCGAGGTGCGGGTTGCTGCCGGCGATCCGGGCGAGGCCCGCCGGGCTCTCGTTGGGGAATCCATACAGGACCTGCGCCTTGTTAAGCATGTCCCAGTAGCGTTCCTCCTGCTCCGGGGTGCGGCGGAAGACCGGATCCCCTGAGTGGTCAGCAGGAAAGCGTTCCGGCGGCAACAGTTCGGGTTCGTAGAGGACGGTTACGGAGGGATCTACTGCGCGGATGCGCTCCACAAGCTCTGCTTCGAGCGGGACCGCGATCGCGACGGTGGTTTTAGGCGTCATAGTGTTCATCATACTGAATGGAGGCTAGGATGCTGAACAGATTTCGGAGAGAAAACCACAACGAAGTGAGGCAACATGGATTGGGACCGGAAGGAAGCCGGCTTTGTGGGCCTGGGCCTGATGGGTTCGCCGATGGCGGCGAACCTCCTGAAAGCTGGCTGGGCTGTCACAGCCTGGAACCGCTCCCCGGCGGCCCTTGAGCGGTTCGAGGCCCTTGGCGGCGCCCGGGCGGCCGCGGTCGAAGAGCTCCGCGACACACCGGTCATCATTTTTATGCTTCCGGATCTGTCCTACATCGAGGAGACGGCCGCGGGACTTCTGGCCAGCTGGACCGCGGAACCGCCGGCGCCCGGAACCACCGTGGTCGTCATGAGCAGCGTCTCGCCGGCCGCGGTGCAGGACTTCGGCGCCAGGGTGGCCCGGGAGAGCGGCGGAAACGCCGTCGTCGTCGACGCTCCCGTCAGCGGCGGGACCCAAGGCGCCGTCGACGGGACCCTGGCCATCATGGCCGGCGCCAGCGAAGGGGACTTCCAGCGGCTCCTGCCGCTTTTCAGCGCGATGGGCCGAACGGTGCGGAGGCTCGGGCCGCTGGGGTCGGGATCGCTTGCCAAGGCGTGCAACCAGCTCATCGTGGGAACCACGACGGCGGCTCTCGCCGAAGCCGCGGAGCTCGCCGAACGCTCGGGCCTGGACGTGGCGGCACTCTACGAGGTGCTCGCGGGCGGCCTGGCCGGCAGCAGTGTCCTGGACAAGGTGGGCCCGCGGCTCGCCGCCAAGAACTACGATCCCACCGGCCCCGCCAAGTTCATGCACAAGGACCTTTCCTTTGTGCTGGAAAGCGCCGCCGCCGTCAAATCCGCGGTACCGATGGCGGAGGCCGGCGCCGAGCTCTATGCGGCACTGGTGCGCCAGGGGCTGGGCGACCAGGACCTCGCGGTCGTCCGCCAGGCCATCTCAAATCTCAGCGACATCACCGCAACCCCGACGAAGTGAGGAACAGCCAAGCATGAGTGGACTATTTGACCTGACAGGCCGGACCGCCCTGGTCACCGGCTCCAGCCGGGGGATCGGCAATGCCCTGGCCCGCGCGCTGGCCGACGCCGGCGCCACGGTGGTGCTCAACGGCATCAACGCCGAGCGGCTCAAGGCGGCCGAAGCAGCAATGGCCGCGGACTACCCGCCCGGGCGGGTCCACAGCTGCGCCTTCGACGTCACCAGCGACGACGAGGCAGCCCGGGGCGTGGCCTGGGTGGAAGAGAACGTGGGCCCGCTGGAAATCCTGGTCAACAACGCCGGGATCCAGCACCGTGTCCCGATGCTCGAGCTCGATGTCGCGGACTGGGACCGGGTGATCTCCACGGATTTGACCAGTGCGTTCCTCGTGGGGCGTGCAGCCGCGCGGCACATGATTCCCCGCGGCCGGGGCAAGATCATCAACATCTGCTCGGTGCAGACGGACCTTGCCCGCCCCACCATCGCCCCCTATGTTGCGGCGAAGGGCGGCCTCCGGAACCTGACCCGGGCGATGACGGCGGAGTGGGCCGGATCCGGGCTGCAGATCAACGGCATTGCACCGGGCTACATCCACACCGAAATGACACAGAACCTCGTGGATGATGAGGAATTCAACGCCTGGATCCTGGGCCGGACCCCGGCGCACCGGTGGGGGACAGTGCAGGACCTGGCCGGCCCGGCGGTGTGGCTTGCATCCGCCGGCTCGGATTTCGTCAACGGGCAGACCATCTTCATCGACGGCGGAATGACGGTGGTGGTCTGATGGGCGGCCGTTTGATGGGCAGTCATCAGATGCCCGGGGGAGTCCCGGAACTGCCGGCAGCAGCGGCTGCGGTGGTGGCCCACGCGGCGGGCGACCTCAGGATCGAGGATGTGCCCGTGTCCGCGCCGGCTCCCGATGAAGCGGTGGTCGAAGTGGCCTTCGGCGGCATCTGCGGCTCGGACCTGCACTACTGGATGCACGGCGCGGCCGGTGAGTCGGTCCTCAGGCAGCCCATGATCCTGGGCCATGAGATCGTCGGAACCGTGCTCATCGCCGCCGCAGACGGCAGCGGGCCGGGGTCCGGCACGGCTGTCGCCGTGCATCCCGCCACGCCCGGCCCGGGTGCCGCCCGGTACCCCGAAGACCGTCCGAATCTTTCCCCGGGCTGCACCTACCTGGGCAGTGCCGCCCGCTTCCCGCACACCGACGGGGCCTTCACCCGGTACGCCACCCTGCCGGCCCGGATGCTCCGTCCCCTGCCCGAAGACCTGGGGCTGAGGACGGCCGCGCTGGTGGAACCGGCCAGCGTCGCGTGGCACGCAGTCGCGCGTGCCGGCGACGTCGCGGGAAAAACGGCACTCGTGATCGGCTGCGGCCCCATTGGCGCCCTGGCCGTGGCTGTGCTCAAACGCGCAGGCGCGGAGCGGATCGTGGCCGTGGACATGCACACCCGGCCGCTGGAGATAGCCCGTGCCGTGGGCGCGGACCAGATCCTCAAAGGCGATGATGCGGAGGCCATCGCCGCGGTGGAGGCAGACATCGTCATCGAGTCCTCCGGCAGCCATCACGGACTGGAGTCGGCGGTCCAGGGTGCGGCCCGGGGCGGAAAAGTGGTGATGGTAGGGCTCCTGCCCTCCGGCCCGCAGCCGGTCCTGATCTCGCTGGCGATCACCCGCGAACTGGAGCTGCTGGGTTCCTTCCGCTTCAACGACGAAATCGACGAGGTCGTGGCCGCCCTCGCGGACGGGTCACTGTTCGTGGACCCGGTGGTCACGCACACGTTCACGCTGGACCAGGGGCTGGAAGCGTTCGAGGTGGCCCGGAACGCGGCCGTCTCCGGCAAGGTATTGCTGGACTTCAGGCCCTCCGCTGAGAACTGAGCGGCGGGCCGCAGACCGGGCCGCGGACCGCGCCGTGGACCACGCCGCAGACCGCCCGGCAGGAGGGCCGGGGCCTTCGGTCCTAGGGCCGCTGGACCGGAACGAACACCCTGGGCTGGTCCTTCCACTCGGGTTCCATTTCCGAGATGGTCTCCCGCATGATCCGGTCCGAGGCCCCGCGGGCTGCCTCGGGGTCCCCGCCGGCGATCGCCTCCGCCAGGTCCACGTGCCACTGCAGCGCGGTCGCCCGCGGGTGGTCGGGCATCAGGCCGTGCACGGTGCGCCCGGTCAGCGTCTCAGCCACCTGGCCCACCATGTTGGCAAACATTTCGTTCCCGGAGCCGGTCAGCAGCAGCGAATGGAAATGGATGTCCAGCTCCAGGAACCTTGGCACATCCCCGGCCTGCCCGGCGTCGCGCATCGCGTGCGACACGTCCACGAGTTCGCGGCGGATCTCCTCGGGGGCGTTGGCGGCGGCCAGTTCGGCGGCCACCGGCTCGACGGCGGTGCGCAGCTCGGCGAGGGAGCGCAGCTGCGCGCCGCGGCCCTCGCCGGCGAGGCGCCAGCGGATCACCTGAGGGTCGAAGGGGTTCCAGCGGCTGGCCGGCAGCACCCGGATACCCACACGCTTGGTCGTTTCGACCAGGCCCAGCGACTGCAGGACACGCACCGCCTCGCGGACTACCGATCGGGACACCTTGAGTTCATCTTCGAGGTGCTCGGCCAGCATGATGTGGCCGGCCGGGAGTTCGCCGGCGACGATGCGGGTGCCGAGGTGCTCAATCGCGCGGTGGTGAAGGCTGGTTGACATAGCGTAAGCATAGTGCGGCGCACGCTGTTCCAGCCGACGATTCGGCCCGGACCGGCGGAGCGGGCACCGGAAATCATAGACTGTTTGTGACGCGCCATATTCCGCCACGTGGGCACCGCTTCCCAGCTGCCCGCGGAAATACATATGGTTTATTGACCGCCACTGATCCCACGAAGATGGGTCCCGCCCCACGCGCGGGACGAACTGCACTAGTTGCACAGAAATGAATTGGAGTTTTGATGTCAGCACACATCGGTGTCACCGGCCTTGCGGTGATGGGGGCCAACCTCGCCCGCAACCTGGCCCGGAACGGCTTCACCGTTGCCCTGCAC
>DASWAW010000039.1:0-1583 GCA_036390955.1 Arthrobacter sp. | reverse complement strand
CCGGTGCCGACGATTACGGGCACGGCGAAGGTGGGCCAGAAGTTGACGGCCAATCCGGGGGTCTGGGGTCCGGCTCCGGTGACCCTGGCGTACCAGTGGTTCAGCAGCGGGGTAGCCATTACAGGGGCTACGGCGGCCACCTACACGGCGACTTCGGCGGATCTGGCCAAGACGGTCACGGTCCGGGTGACCGGGTCCAAGGCCGGGTTCACGACGGCGGCGAAGACCTCCGCGGCGACGGTGGCCGTTGTAGTGGGCACGTTGACTGCTCCGGTGCCGACGATTACGGGCACGGCGAAGGTCGGTCAGAAGTTGACGGCCAATCCGGGGGTCTGGGGTCCTGCGCCGGTGACGCTGGCGTACCAGTGGTTCCGCAGCGGGGTGGCGATCACGGGGGCCACGGCGGCTACTTACACGGCGACTTCGGCGGATCTTGCCAAGACGATCACGGTCCGGGTGACCGGGTCCAAGGCCGGGTTCACCACCGCGGCGAAGACCTCCGCGGCGACAGTGGCCGTTGCAGTGGGCACGTTGACTGCTCCGGTGCCGACGATTACGGGCACGGCGAAGGTGGGCCAGAAGTTGACGGCCAATCCGGGGGTCTGGGGTCCTGCGCCGGTGACGCTGGCGTACCAGTGGTTCCGCAGCGGCGTGGCGATCACGGGGGCCACGGCGGCCACTTATGACCTCGCGGCGGCGGATCTTGCCAAGACGATCACGGTCCGGGTGACCGGGTCCAAGGCCGGGTTCACCACGGTGGCGAAGACCTCCGCGGCGACGGTGGCCGTAGCAGTGGGCACGCTGACTGCTCCGGTGCCGACGATTACGGGCACGGCGAAGGTCGGCCAGAAGTTGACGGCCAATCCGGGGGTCTGGGGTCCGGCTCCGGTGACCCTGGCGTACCAGTGGTTCCGCAGCGGCGTGGCGATCACGGGGGCCACGGCGGCCACCTACACGGCGACTTCGGCGGATCTTGCCAAGACGATCACGGTCCGGGTGACCGGGTCCAAGGCCGGGTTCACCACCGCGGCCAAGACCTCCGCGGCGACAGTGGCAGTTGTAGTTGGCACCCTGACCGGGCCGACACCCACGATCACCGGAACCAAGACCGTGGGGAGCATTCTGACAGCGACCCCCGGCGCTTGGGGCCCCTCGCCGGTAACCCTCAAATACCAGTGGTACCGCGGCACCACAGCAATCACCGGTGCAACGGCCCAGACCTACACGCTGGTCGCGGCCGACAAGGGAAGCGGCCTCAAAGTCCGGGTGACCGGCAGCAAGACCGGATACACAAGCCTGAGCCGGGATTCGGCGCTGACAGCCGCCATCGGCTGATCCGTGCTGCGGACAGCCGGCGGACGCGTTAGCAGCGGGACTGGGAAGCGTTCCAAGGTGTGCGGACTATATTGGCCCTGTCAGCCCATCAACCTGATCGCGGGAGTGTGCACTCATGGCCAAGGAACTCGCCACCCAGCTCGTTGAACAACTCCAGGCTGCCGGCGTGCAGCGCATCTACGGGATTGTCGGCGACAGCCTTAACCCAATAGTCGACGCCGTCCGGAAATCGGGCGGCGCCGCAAAGG
>DASWAW010000038.1:0-3386 GCA_036390955.1 Arthrobacter sp. | reverse complement strand
CCGCGCACGGCGAACTGGCTGTGGCGCACGAGTTCCTCGCCGGCGGCCTGGATGCCTGGCGGCTTGCCGTCAACGCAGCCAGCAGCGGCCGGAGTTTCACCGCGGAAGCCCGCGCGCTCGGCGCCGCGACCGCCACGGTCCACCGCCGGCTGGCCCAGGCACTCGGGGTCGCCTCCGAGTCCGTCCCGGGCAGCGACATCGCACCCGGCGTTGCCCAGCGGGTGCGGCAGTCCTGGGCGCAGGCCGGGACCGCCGTCGGACCTTACGGTGAAGCGCTGGACAGGCTCCTCGTGCGCCTCGAAGGCAGCGGCGCCGGACCCCTGCAGCGGATCCACGGCGACCTCCACCTCGGCCAGATCCTCCAGGTTCCGGGCGGGACCGGGAAAGCACCGCGCTGGGCCATCCTCGACTTCGAAGGGGAGCCGCTGCGGCCCATCTCCGAGCGCAACTTCCCCGATGTGCCGTTGCGGGACGTCGTTGGAATGCTGAGGTCCTTTGACTACGCCGCCGGCGCGGCCGTCCGCGAGCACCCGGATGCGGTCGTCCCGGAAACCTGGGTGGACGAATGCGCCGAGGCCTTCCTGGCCGGCTACGCGGAAGTCATTCCCGGCAGCATCGACCGCGATTCGCCCCTCTTCGTGGCGCTGTGGCTCGACAAAGCCCTCTATGAAGTCATTTACGAACTACGAAACAGGCCGGACTGGCTCTCCATTCCGGTCCACGCATCACGTCGTCTCCTCGGCAGTACAGGCTCCGGCGTCCCCGCCGAAGCCGCAGCGGAAGGTATCAAAATGACAGGCTCAGCACGTATCGATCATCCCGGAAGTCCACTACCGGTGGATGCGGATACCCTGGCGAGGGTCGCCGCCGGCGAACACCACGCGCCGCACTCGGTCCTGGGCGCGCACCTCGACGACCACGGCCACGTCACCATCCGCACAGTCAAGCACCTCGCCGAAGCCGTCTCCGTCGTGACCGCTACCGGCAGTTTCCCGATGACCCACGAATCCGGCGGTGTATGGGTTGCCGTGCTGGAGCCGCTCGAGACGGGCCACGTGCCGGACTACCGGCTGGAAGTGACCTACAAGGGCCAGGCGCCGCAGCCCGCGGACGACCCCTACCGCTACCTGCCCACCATCGGCGAACTCGACCTGCACCTGATCGGTGAAGGCCGCCACGAGCGCCTCTGGGACGTGCTTGGCGCGCACGTCCAGCACTACAAGTCCGCTCTGGGCGACATCGACGGCGTGTCCTTCGCCGTCTGGGCACCCAACGCCCAGTCAGTCCGCGTCAAGGGCGACTTCAACGGCTGGGACGGCCGGCAGCACTCGATGCGCTCGCTGGGCTCCTCCGGGGTCTGGGAACTCTTCATCCCCGGCGTTCTAGCAGGGGCGTGCTACAAGTTTGAGATCCGGACCAAACACGGTTACTGGGTGGAGAAGGCGGACCCGCTGGCCTTTGGCACCGAGGTTCCGCCGCTGACGGCGTCGCGCGTCGTGGAGCCCTCCTACGCGTTCAAGGACACGGAATGGATGGAAGCCCGGGCCGGCCGGGACCCGCACAACTCGCCGATGAGCGTCTATGAAGTGCACCTCGGCTCCTGGCGGGTCGGGCTCAGCTACCGGGAACTGGCCAAGGAACTGGTCGAATACGTCAAATGGCTCGGCTTCACCCATGTGGAGTTCATGCCGGTGGCAGAGCACCCGTTCGGCGGCTCCTGGGGCTACCAGGTCACGTCCTACTTCGCCCCGACCTCGCGTTTCGGGCACCCCGACGAATTCCGTTACCTCGTGGACGAACTTCACCAGGCCGGCATCGGCGTGCTGCTGGACTGGGTGCCGGCACACTTCCCCAAGGATGAGTGGGCGCTGGCGCGCTTCGACGGCGAAGCCCTGTATGAGCACGCCGACCCGAACCTGGGCGAACACCCGGACTGGGGAACGCTCATCTTCGACTTCGGCCGCCGCGAAGTCCGCAACTTCCTGGTCGCGAACGCGCTCTACTGGCTCGACGAATTCCACATCGACGGCCTGCGGGTGGACGCGGTGGCCTCGATGCTCTACCTCGACTACTCCCGCGAGGAAGGGCAGTGGCAGCCCAACCGCTTCGGCGGTCGGGAGAACCTGGAGGCCATCTCCTTCCTGCAGGAGGTCAACGCCACGGTCTACAAGACGCACCCCGGTGCAATCATGATCGCCGAGGAATCCACCGCCTTCCCCGGTGTCACGGCGCCCACGAGCCAGGGCGGACTGGGCTTCGGCATCAAGTGGAACATGGGCTGGATGCACGACTCGCTCAAGTACATGGCCGAGGACCCGCTCAACCGCCGGTGGCACCACGGCACCATCACCTTCTCCATGGTCTACGCCTTCACGGAGAACTTCCTGCTGCCGATCAGCCACGACGAGGTTGTGCACGGCAAGGGCTCGATGCTGCGCAAGATGCCGGGGGACCGCTGGCAGCAGCTCGCGAACCTCCGTGCCTTCCTCGGCTACCAGTGGGCGCACCCCGGCAAGCAGCTGATCTTCATGGGCACCGAATTCGGCCAGGAGGCCGAATGGTCCGAGCAGCACGGTCTGGACTGGTGGCTCGCCGAAACCCCGGCGCACCGCGGGATGCAGCTCCTGACCAAGGACCTCAACGAGCTGTACAGCTCCACCCCGGCGCTGTACGAACAGGACAACGATCCCGCCGGCTTCCAGTGGATCAACGGCGGGGACGCAAACCGCAACGTCCTGACCTTCATCCGCCGGGACGCAGCGGGCAACCCCCTGGTGTGCGCGTTCAACTTCTCGGGGGCCCCGCACACCGACTTCCGCCTGGGCGTGCCCTCGGCGGGGAAGTGGCGGGAAGTGCTGAACACCGACGCCGACGCCTACGGCGGCTCCGGTGTTCTGAACGGTGGCGCCCTGACCGCGGCCGGCCTCGAAATCGATGGCCAGCCCGCCACCCTCACCGTCACGCTTCCTCCGCTGGGCGCCGCATACTTCAAGCCGGTGGCCTGACCCCCGGGAGGCCGTCCCGGAAACGGGCAGCCTAGGCCTCATCGAAAAGCCCGGAATCCCCGTGATTCCGGGCTTTTTGGTGCCTCGCCGCAGCGCCGCCGGGGGCGCCTTTGTCACCAGGGCGAAGTGGTGGTAGAGTTTATTTCCGCGCTGCTCCCCGGAGTTGAACGGCCACCAAGACCACGATGCCTCACGGCAAGACTGGGTTGGGATGCTGATTTGACAAGGGTGAAGCGGCCCGGTAAGTTTGTGAAGTTGCTCCGGAGCGATCCTTGACCTTGTGGTTGTGGTGGTGCCGGGTGTGTCTGTTGTTTGAGAACTCAATAGTGTGCCAAGTTTGTTGATACCAATTTATTGTATTGAATTGGTTGAATTGATCAG
>DASWAW010000037.1:0-7163 GCA_036390955.1 Arthrobacter sp. | reverse complement strand
TGCGGCCTTCAGCGCCTTCGCCACGACTCCGGGCTCGGTGAAGCCGTAGAGGGACGCCGCGAACTCCGGGCCGGCCTGCCAATCCGGGGGCAGCACCTGCTGTGCCTTGTCGGACGCGGGGACGTTTTGGGCCCAGGCGAGATACACATCGTGCCGCAGGCGTTCCTCTGCGGTCGCGAACAGCCCGTCCGAACCGGCACCCAGGGCGCGTTTGAGCGCGGGCTGCGTCCGGCGTTTGTAGGCCCGGAGGTTCAGGAGTTCTTCCTGCCGGCGGGCGAGCCGGATCTCCGCGACCTCCAGCGCCGCCCGGGCGCCCTCCGCGATCTGTTGCTCCGCCTGGAGTTCAAGTCGGAGGGCATCCTGCTCCTGCTGGAGGCTGACGAGTCCGGCGCCGGCGTGGCTGGCAGCGGCGACCAGGTCCTGAAGGACGGCCACTTTCCTCCGCTCGGCTTCCAGCCGGAGCTGGGCGGTGATCAGGGCCACCGACGGCTTGGGAGCCCGCGCCGCCGCCCCGGAACTCCCCTGTTCCACGGCCCCGGCGCCCGCCCCGGCGGGACCGTCCGCGTCGGCAGGAAACGTCCGTCCCGAAATGGGCTGCTCGGTGAGGTGCCGTCCGGGCCGGAGCCAGGGGGTACCGCCCGCCAAGAGCGCGGGAGCCTCCACGACGGCGGCGTCATCGTCGACGTCGAGCAGTGACAACACCACCGCCCCGTGTTCCCGCAGGAACCGCGCCACCACCACCTCGCCTTCCGTGACCAGGCTGTCCACAGTATTGAGGGGGTCGGCGGAGACCCGGGTCTGGTCGACGGTCCAGCTGGCGCCCGGGTAGAGGGTGAGCTTCGCGTTTTTGGCGCTGACCTGTTCGGCCAGGGCGAGGACGAGGTCTCCGGACCGGTAGAGCTCCGCGAGCCGGGGTGCGGTCTTCAGGGCGTTGATGTCGAGCGTCCTGTCCTCCTCGTTGAGGTCGCCCTCGACAGACTGGCCGAGCTCCAGCATCCAGTCGAGGCGGACCGGCGGGACCACGTGCTCGCGCTGGATGGTGCAGCAACTGCCGTCACCCAGTTCGATGATCGCCCGGGAACCCGCGCTGGCGAAGGCCTTGACGCTGCCCCGGACGCGCCGGGGCAGCGTGCGGACTGCCGCGGTCTTCGGCGGGACCACGGTGATCAGGCTCAGCACGTCCTCAATGACGTCCTCGGCCGCGCGGACAGCCGACTGCCGGTCGCGCGCCATCCGGAGCGGGCTGCGGTGCACGTCCTTCATCCAGCGCAGATCCTCCGAGTACACCCGGGCCGCGTTGCCGAACACGTGGGCGCCGTACGGGAGGCTGTCGCCGAAGGCGTAACTCTCCGCACCGTTTTCAAGCCAATAGACCTCGGCCAGTTCGCCAACCTCCCGGGCGATATGTTCCACGTCGATTCGGTTGTCCCGCTGCTCCGGATGCCAGGAGATCACCGCTGCCGGTTTGGTCCGTCCGGCCGCGGACAGGCGCAGCGCGAGTTCTTTCCCGGAGGTGACAACCACGAAGGCCTGTTCCATAACGAATCCCCAATCGCCGGTGCGGACGTGAGTGCCGCAGGTGGTGGAGAAGACGGCAGCTCCCCCACCATGAGTAGAGCAGCGGGGTCCGACAATTTAGGCGGGCATGCCGCGCTGCGATCCCCCGGCACGGAGATCCCGCGCGCGGAGATCCCCGGGGACGGCCATCCCCTGGGCACGCCTATCCCCGGGGCACGGCGATGACGGCCATGGTTTGTTGCTGCCCGTTCCGCATTTCGACGCTGGAGATGTTGGTGAGCTGCAGGGGTGTGGCTCCGGTGATCCTGACCCTGCCGCTGGGCGTGGCCGTCCAGGAGCATGCCCGGTCCTCGCCGCCGCTGGTGTCCTTCACCCACAGGGAGAGGGTGCCGTCCACCGGCAGGCTCCGGCCGTCGACCGCGAGCTCGGTGCCCCAGGTCTTCTTGACCAGGCCCACCGTGATCTGCAGCCCGTCGCTGGCCTGGACGGAATAGCTGGCGTCCGGTTTGGGCGGCTGGTTGACCAGCGGCGCGGCCAGGATTCCGAGCGCGAGGCACGCCGCGGCCGCGGCAGCCAGCGCCGCGCTCCAGCGGAGCCGTGCTTTCCGGCGCCGTGCGGACAGTTCGTCGAGCATGCGCCGCGGCACCCCTGCCGGCGCCCCAGCCCACGCGGGAACCGGCGGCGCCGGTTCCCGCGTGCCGCCGGCAGCAGCGGCGGCGAGGGCGACGGCGTCGGGCACCGGGAGCGCGTCCAGCAGCGCCGGAAGGCTGGCCAGTTCGTCCAGCTCGCGCCGGCAGTCGGCGCAGCTGCCCAGATGCTGTTCGAAGGCGGCGGCCTCCGCTGGCTCCAGGCCGCCCAGCAGGTAGGCACCGAGCAGCTGGTGCAGTTCCGCGGCGCTCACCGTTGCACCCCCATCTCATCAAGGATCGTCCGGAGGGCCCGCACGGCGTAAAACGCCCGGGACTTCACTGTTCCGCTCGGGATATTCAAACTGACCGATGCCTCCTGGACGGTGTAACGGCGGTAATGGAGGGCCACCAGAACCTCCCGGTGCTCTGCGCTGAGCCGCAGCAGGGCTTCTTCCATCAGCACCCGGTTGAGGAGCTCGTCGACGCGTTCCTCGCCGTCGGCCGGGTCGGCCAGATCCCGGTCGGTCGTCTCAAGGGGCCGGCGCTGGGCCTTGCGGTAGTTGTCGATCATGATGTTGCGGGCGGTCCTGAACAGGTAGCTGCGCAGGCTTCCGGTGATGTGGGGGGCCTGCTGCCAGACCCGAAGCACGGTCTCCTGCACCACGTCATCCGCCAGTTGCGGATCGCGGGAGGCACTGAGGACGAAGCGCCTGAGCGCCTCTCCGTGGTCGCGGTAGATGGCCGCCACGACGTCCTCGTCCAGCGACATGACCGTCCTCCCTGGCTCGCGGGTTTCTGCGCTCCTGCCCGTATGACGTGCGGACCGCCGGAACGGTTCACACGCGCGGATTCCGGGGCGCAGTCCAGGGCCTGCTGTGAACCATTCTTCCCCCCGGGGCGTCGTAACGGTTAGCGCCGGCCTGGCCAGTTGGCCGGTTCGAGTCAAGGAGCAGCAGATGAAGAAGCACCTCAGCATGGGCTTGTCCGCGTTCGCACTCGCCGCACTACTCTCCGGCTGTGCGGGCACCAGCGGGACCGGCACGTCCACGACGCCGGCAGCCGCCACGACGGCGCCGGGCAGCACCGCGGCGGGTTCGGCTCCGGCGTCGACCTCGGCCCCGGCCCCGGCACCGGCACCTGCACCGGCCGCCACGGACCTCAAGGTCGCGGATTCCACCGCCGGCAGGATAGTCGTCGACGGCAAGGGGATGAGCGTCTACTTCTACACCAAGGACGTCAAGGGCTCCGGGCGGAGCGCCTGCACCGGAGGCTGCCTCCAATCCTGGCCTCCGGTCCTCGCCGCCGCTGACACCCCCACGGCCGACGGCGTCACCGGCACGGTGGGCACTATTGCCACTCCGGCCGGCAAGAGGCAGCTGACCATCAACGGGATGCCCGTGTACTACTACGCCGAGGATCAGGCTGCCGGGGACATCCTGGGCCAGGGTGTCGGGGGCGTCTGGTCCCTCGTGACGCCCTCCGGTGAAATGGTCACTGCCGCGGCCGGGTATTAGCCGGCCTGCGGCGGCAGGGAGCCTGGCTCAGTCGCCCTCAACCTCGAACTCGACGCCGGCGAGGATGGCCTTCGTGTCCGGGTGGATCATGACCGCTTCGCGTTCATCCTCCAGCATGAGGAATTCGCCCTGGTCGGTGGTGAAATGCCAGGCCAGGGTGGTCTGGCCGTCGTGGTCGTAGTTGGGGTCGCCCATGGTGATCTTCAGGAGCGTGTGGCCGGCCACCTCGCAGAGCTCGCGGATGATCACCTCGAATTCCGGGGTGTCCAGCAGTTCGTCTTCGGCGGCCTCGGCCTGGCGCTCCGCCAGGTTCGGGATCCGGGCTACACGCTCGGCGATGTGGCGGTCGAGGTCCTCCTCGGCCAGGACGAGGAGGTCGTCCTGGCCCCGGAGCCAGGCCGCGTTGAGCGCGATGAGGTCCTCGGTCTCCAGCAGGGCTTCGAAGTCGCCGTCGAGCTCCTCCAGGAGCCGGACCGCATCCGGGGTGCCGCCGCCCGCACCGAAGTCCGTGCCGGCCTCCAGGTCAGAGTCCCCGTCAAGATACGTGTCGGCGTCCTCCTCGGAGAGGGAGTCGAAGGCAGCCACCGTGCGGTTGAAAAGGTCCAGGTGGGCGGCGGCGCCCATCCCTTCCAGACCGGCCCGGATGTACGCGTCGATCTCCTGGCGTTCAGGCGCGGTGAACACGTACTGGGCGAACCCGCCGCCCAGCGACTGTGTCAGGTAGAAGTCAACGTAGTAGCTGCGCAGTGCGTTCGGCGCGATTTCCCCGACGTCGAGCAGTTCCGCGTACATGGCGTTGACGACGTCCACGTTCGCGTCAACGACGTCGGCGTCACTGCCGTTGATCCTCTCCCGCGGCAGGACCGTCGCATAACCGGCGGCGGGAAGGGTGGTGGAAAGGCCGTTGCTCATGGAAATTCCTCACTGCTGAAGGCGGGTGTCGCTCCGGACCCCTTCACGGTACGTGGCACCCGTGGCGCGGCGGTTGAGCCGGAGCTGAACGTCCGGCGAAGTTTGGGTGTCCCGGGCCGGCGCCGTCCGCCGGCCGGATATCCACATGGGCAGGCGTCCGGGTACGGGGAGTCCTGTCAGGCTGGCTAAGATGGATCTGATGACCAACTGCTGAAAGTAGTGCGCACATGCCATCCCATCCGGACGAGAGTGCGGCACTGGCAATACAGACTCCCGCGATCAACGACCGTTCCCTCGCGGCCGGACTTGCCTACGCCATGGGGAGCCGTGTTTCCGGGATTTCCTTCGATTCCGCCACCGGACTCATGCTCGGCAAGGTGCGGGGCGGCTCCGATGTGCCGTATTCGACGACGGCGAAGCTGGTCCGGAAGGCGGGCGGCTGGAGCTGCACCGTAGGCGTCTGCAGCTGCCCGGTCCGGAAGGACTGCAAGCACGTGGCCGCGCTGCTGTTCGCCGCTGAGGACAGCCCTGCGATCCGTGTCCAGCTCCTCACTCCCGCCGATTCCAGCCGGCTGTCCCGGCAGGCTCCGGTGCTTGAGGCGCCAGACTGGGAACAGGCCCTCAGCCCGCTGATCGCCAAGCCGGGCATCACGCAGTCCACCAACGGAGTCCCGCTGGCGCTCCAGTTCGAGATCGAGGAGCCCGCCCCGCATTTCTCCTACACCGGCCGCCGGGATCCGCTGCGCAGCGTGCGCCAGCTGAAGGCGCGCCCCGTCATCATGGGGGCCAAAGGCAAGTGGATCCGCGGCGACGTCTCCTGGAACACCCTGAGCTACCTGAGCTACCGGCGCGAATGCAACGAGGCCCACGTCGAGTGGATGCAGGAGTTCCTCGCCTCGCACACCGCCCAGGCCAACCGGCAGCACGCCGGGACCGGGCTGTGGCTGGGCCTGAACACCTATGCCGGCAAGAACCTGTGGAGCCTGCTGGCCCAGGCCCGGAAGATCGGCGTCGCGCTGGTCCACAGCCGGGGTTCGGAGCCTGTACGGGTCGTTGAGCAGCCGGCCGCCGTCGGGCTCAACCTGGCCCGGTTCGGCGCCGCGCCGGTTCCGGCCGGGGCGAACGACGACGGCGGCGCTGCCGGTGGCGCTGATGGCGGCACTGCCCGCGGCGCTGACGACGGCGGGCTGGCCCTTGCCCCCGTCATCACCGTTGAGGGCGAGGTGGTCGATCCCGCTTCCGTCGGGACCATCGGCCGTCCGGCCCACGGGATTTTCCTGACCTCCGGGGCGGACGCCCTGCCGGGAGTCGCGCCCGCGGACTCCGTCATCACGCTCGCCCCGCTGGAAAGCGGGCTCAGCGAGGAGCTCCTGACCTTCGTTACGGCCGGAACCACGCTGCACATTCCGGCCCGGGACGAGAGCCGTTTCCTGACCGGCTTCTACCCCAAACTCAAGCAGAGCGCCCGGGTGACGGCCTCCGATGAGTCCGTGGAACTGCCCCAGCTGGCCGTTCCCACACTGTCGCTGCTGGCGAACTACGGCGCCGACCACCGGGTCCGGCTGCACTGGGAATGGCACTACAAGTCCGGCACGCTCGTCACGTCGCAGCCGCTGTGGCGCCACCCCGGCGATCACGGCTACCGGGACGACCCCGCCGAGGCCCGGATTCTCGAAGCCGTCGGACAGCCTTGGGACGTGGTGGCGGCTCTGGGCGAGTCGGCCACGGGCGGCTGGGGAACACCGCGGCTGGCGGCCTCGGCCGAACTCAAAGGCCTCGACACCCTGGCGTTCACCGAGGAGCTGCTCCCTGCGCTCCGCGAGGTCCCCGGCGTCAGCGTGGACACGGCCGGCGAAATCGCCGACTACCGCGAGGCCGAGGAGGCCCCGGTGGTGTCCATCTCCACCAAGGCCACCGAGCAGCGGGACTGGTTCGACCTGGGCATCCAGATTTCCCTGGAGGGCCAGCCGGTGTCCTTCGCGGCCGTTTTCTCCGCCCTCGCGGCCGGACAGACCAAGATGCTGCTGCCCAGCGGCGCCTACTTCTCCCTGGACCTGCCCGAACTGCACCAGCTCCGGGCGCTGATCGAAGAGGCGCGGGAACTCCAGGACAACAAGGACGCTCCGCTGCAGATCAGCCGTTTCCAGGCCGGGCTCTGGGATGAGCTCGCGCAGCTGGGCATCGTGGACGAACAGGCCGCGGCCTGGCGTGAGGCCGTCGGCGGGCTGCTGGAAGGCGGCGTCAAGGGCCTGCCGTTGCCCGCAACCCTCAATGCCGAGCTGCGCCCGTACCAGCTGGAGGGCTTCAACTGGCTCAGTTTCCTCTACCGGCACGGACTCGGCGGGGTGCTCGCCGATGACATGGGCCTGGGCAAGACGGTGCAGGCACTGGCGCTGATCTGCGCCGCCAAGGACTTGGCCTCCGGGTCCGCCGCAGCGTCCGACGGCGGTGCTGCCGCTGCGGAGGCCTCCGGCGCTGCGCCTTTTCTCGTGATCGCCCCCACGAGTGTTGTGGGCAACTGGGAGGCGGAGACCGCACGGTTCGCCCCCGGCCTGACCGTCCGCGCCATCGGCGAGACCTTCGCCAAGAG
>DASWAW010000036.1:0-8400 GCA_036390955.1 Arthrobacter sp. | reverse complement strand
GGACGGCCGGCAGGAATACCTGAAGTTCAACCGGGTCGTGGCCATCCTGGAGACCGACCAGTCCAGCGACTACATCGAGGAGGAAGCTGAATGAGCACTGCACGCCAACCCCAGGGCATCCCGACCGGCGGTCAGTTTGCCACCGACACCCGATCCGAGCCACACGTCACGCTGGAAGCCACCACCGAACGCACGGCAAAAGACCTGCAACCCGGCGATGTCTTCCCCTACAGCCACCGCGACACGGTCCACACTGTGGAGGTGCTGAGGGCGCCGGAGCCCCACACCGATGTCACAGGGCTGCCGGTCCTGAAGATTTGGTGCAGGACCGGAGGCCGCGACGGATGGCTGGTCCTTGGTCCGAGGGCGCTGACGCCGGAGCCTGATGCCGGGACCTCCCAGCTGTCCGAGACGGAAGGTCAGCGATGAGCGCCCGCCGCCCGATGGGCATTCCCGCAGGCGGCCAGTTCGCCCCCGACACCCGCTCAGAACCCGGTATCTCCCTGGACGGACCGGTGCCTGCACGCCTGGACCTGCCCGAAGACAGCTTCCAGGGCCGGCATTCCGGGGATCCCGCCGTCCGCCCGGAAGACTGGGTGTTCGGGGAGGATTCCTCCATTGACGCCGCCGTCGGCACCGTCATGGACGGGCCACTCTCCCGCGGGGTCGTGAACGCCCAGCGCCGCGCTGCGTTCAACGCCTGGCACGAATGGGCGATGGCCCGGGCCCTGGAAACGAAGGACCCCGCCTACGAGCACTTCGTGATGGGCCTGCGCACCGGGGTCGGAGCGCTCTACGAACGCCGGATGGACCACTACGAGCCGGGCCTGGACCGGTTCCACCCGGAGGGCGCCCCGACGTATGTGGCGGACCACGCCCTGCAGATCTCCGGCAAGAAGCGCGCCTCGGCCGAGGACCGGGAGCACTGGCGCAAGCTGCTCAAGCGCACTCCGTCAGAGGAGTGGCACCGCGGGCACCTGGCCGCCGGCCTCATTCTGTCCGGAGCCGACGGCTACTGGGGTCTGCGCGATGACCCGGACGCCACCGTCACGGTGCCCTGAGGGGCCTTGGCCGAGGACCTTCCAACGACAAAGGACCCCGACATCCGTGCCGGGGTCCTTCATGCCGGAATTTCCGGGTTAGAGCCTGCTGAGCAGTTCGGCCCGCTTCGCCTCGAACTCCTCGTCGGTGACCAGTCCCTGCTGTTTGAGCCGGGACAGGTCCTCGATCTGGGAGGCAACCGACGGCGCCGGAGCCGCCGGTGCGACCGTCGGGCGGTTTGCGACGCTCCGCAGAATGAAGGCCGTAACGATCATCACGATGCCCAGGACGATCAGGATCCAGGTCGGGACCGACGCCGAAGCGATGCTGTTCTTGCACTCGTCCGCTGCCCCGCCGTAGGAGCCCTGGAGCGTGTCGTAAAGTTGGGCCGCGATGCTCTTGGGGACGAAGACGCTGCCGCAGAGCCGGCCGACCTTTTGGGACCCGATAATGATGCCGATGACGATGGCGGCCAGGCCGATGAGGCCCAGCCAGAGCCAGCCGCGTCGCTTCACAACAGTTCCAGACATTGGTTTCCCCCGATAGTTCGTGCAAGTGATGTCGGAGGAATCATATCCGTGCGGAGCCCAGACCCTGCGTCCGCTGCCGCCGCATTACCGTGGCGGCCGCACACAGAGGGTCATGACCTACAAACCAGCACACGAATCCGCCGGCCAGCCCAACGGCGGCCAGTTCGCCAAGCGCACCGCCCTCGAACCGGGCATTGTCCTCGTCGGCCACAACGGTGATAGGGCGGTCTACGTCAACGACAGCCACCTCTACCAGCGCGAGCTCGAGGCACTGATTGGTGACGCCGAGATCGAGGACATCACTCCGGCGACGAAGGCAGAGACGAAGAAGCTGCTGAAGGACGCCAAGGGCGCACCTGACGGTAAGGTCCGCCTGATCCGGATCAACGCCACCAACTATCCGGAAACGAAGACCGGCGAGAAGCTGGAGGTCCGCGGCGCCAAGGACGGCAGGCCCGTCATCGTCGACATCCTCTCCGGCATGCCCCGCCTGAAGGTCACCTCCGGGACCGCGGTCATCCGGCCCCGCTCCGGCTGGGGTAACTCGGTGGACGTTGGCGCCGAAGGTGAGGCAGTCATGATTGCCCCCTCGAGCTCGAAGGTCACCACCGAATGTGAAGAAGGCGGGAAGGTCACCTTCGTGTGCCCGAACAGCAAGAACCGGTTCCGCCCGTTCGGCAAGGGCGAGATCCTGCTCTCCTCCGGCACCGACACGGACCGGATCCCCTACGTGGCCCCGGTGTACGAGTCGTTCTAGCCCGTCGGTACCCTGGTGCGGCTGCCGGTTCCGGCCGGGGGCCGCACACAGAGAGTTATGACCATCAAGCCAGCGCACGAGCCCGCCGGGATCCCTTCCGGGGGCCAGTTCGCCAAGACCACCCACCTCGAAGCCGCGCTGGCGCTGCCCAGGGCGGAGAAGCTTGAACTCGTCAGCGAAGCGGTCCTGGAACGGCGCCGGTTCCGCCAGGAGCAGCAGGTCGAGCTCGATGAACTGATCGCCGTCGACTCGGCCAAAGCGATCGCCCTGCACGCCCGGGCGAAGTTTCCGACGGCCGCGTACATCTCCTTCCGCGAAAGCAACCACTACGCCTACGAATCGGAGCCCTGGCAGATCCTGGACGCCGGCAGGAACCCGGTCGCCTCCGTCCGGGAAGGCACTGCGGACCTGTTCTATGACTGGGCCGGCGACCGCGAGGACGAGGAGAACATGAACATCCTCGCCATCGACCTGCGACGCCACGGCGGCCGGCTCGACAGCGCCATGACCCCGTACGTCCCCGCCGGCGGCCTGTCCCCGGCCAAGAGCGCCGACCTGTTTTACGACCTCGACATCAGCAAAACCCTCGAAAGGACCACCAAATGAGCACCCCCGCACACGAGCCCGCAGGCCAGCCCACAGGCGGCCAGTTCGCCAAGACGTTCCACTCGGACGCTGTCCCGGCATTGCCGGTGCCCGCCACCCCACTCACCTTCCAGGGCCAGGCATCCCTGGATCCGTCCAGCTACCCGGATCTGCCTGCACTGCCGGCCAGCGTCGGCATCCCCGAGGTCTCCTTCAGCTTCAGCGACGAAGGCAAGCTTGAAACCGACGTCAAGATCCACGGCACCACGATGTCGTTCTGGCGCGATGAGATGACCGGGGATGTCGCCAACACCGCCGACGACGGACACACCCAGGAAGGCGAATTCGCCCCGTGGTCAGGAATCGCCGAGTACGAGGACTTCGAGCAGGCCCGCACCTGGGCGGAGGCCGTTCACGAGCGCGTTGAAGGGGCCACCGAGGAGATCCTGGAAAACGCCGTGCAGACCGATGAGGCCCGCAAGGCGATCATCAACTTCGCCACCGGCCGTCCCACTGAGGAGGCTGCGGAGCTGACCCCGTCGCAGTCCTCTGCCAAGCGTGCGGCTGCAGCGATGGCGGTCTGCGATGAAGGGGAAGGCGCTGAGACCACGATGCGTGATCTGCTCACCGACCTGCGCCACTACGCCGACGCCAAAGGCATCGACATCTACCAGGCCATGGATGAATCCCATGGGTACTACCTGCACGAGAAGGCTGACCCATACTTCACGCAGGTCTTCTGATGGGTGCCGTCCACGAACCCGCCGGCCAGCCGACCGGCGGGCAGTTCGCCAAGCAGATCCGGCTCGAATCCGGCATCATCCTCGACCGGGGCAGCGCCCCGTCCTACAGCCCGGCCCGGATGCGGGAACTGCAGCGGGGCATCGCCGAACGCCAGGAGATCCGCGACCGGCTCCAAGGCGAAATGGATGCGATGAACCTCGACTCCGTCGTCTCCTGCGCGTTACGGGACTACCCTGCCGCTACCGAACTGCGCCTCCGCCATGTCCCGGACCGCCGGACCGGGGAACCCACCGAAGTCCTGGAAGCCACGGAGCTGCGGGACACCTTTGATACGACCCTGACCAGTGGTATTTCCTGGAAATACCGCCGTGCCGGCCACGCTGAGCTGCCGCTGGCCGCGCACCTGCATTCGATGTCAGGTTCCTTCTTCAGCCAGACCCGTGAAGGGATCGGCTACGACCCGAACGCCGGGGAGATCACCGTGGACCTGACCCGCAATTACTCCAGCTGAGGAGGCACCGGGGGCCTCTGCCGCAGGAGCGGGCGGGCCGCACACAGGTAAGTATGACCACGAACAGCACCCAGTCCCGCGTCCTCCCCGGCGTCCCCTCCGGCGGCGAGTTCACCGCCGTCGGCCACTCCGACAACGTTCAGCCCCTTGAGGCTCCGGTGACGAAGACCGTCACGGAGTTCTTCCTGGAACGCGATGAGATCCGCGCCCGACGCGAACGCCTACAGGAGCAGGCCATCAACATGGACCAGCTCGCCCAGGCGTATTCGGTCCGCGGCATCGGCGCCCTCGCGATTGCCCGGTTCCCCGGCGCTGCGACCCTGAAGATCGCCGAGAACCCGGAAGGTGAAAACCAGTTCGACGTCATCGCGATCCTCGACGCCAAGGGCAACATCCTCCACCACGTCGACGAGGACGATGACTTCGTCAACGAGGAAATGGTCCAATACGGACCGACCCTGCAGGAGCTCGTCTGGGACCTGAACGTCCGGGATGATAGCTGGGCCGGCGGCGTCGCCGTTGTCACCGGCACCCGCAAGCGCGACTGCAAGAGCGCCGACATCGACCTGGCCGCCGCCAAGAACGCGCCCATCCCGTTCATCGCCGCGGAGAACAACCCGCGCACCCGCTCACTTTCCGAGGACGAGCAGGCTGACCTGGTCGAAGCCGCCAACCACGGCATGACGGCCATCGAGGACATTCTGGAGGACCCGAACAGCTTCGATGAGCACCGCCAGTTCGAGGACCTGGAAGGGCTGAAGACCCGGGTCAACACCCTCCTGACTGTGACCACGCAGGACTAGCAGCCACGAGAAAGGGCCCGTCCGGCATTACGCCGGACGGGCCCTTTCTGCTGTCCGCAACAGAAGCCGGATCAGACCGGCTTATAGTCCTCGACCGCCAGGGTGGCCAAGTCCAGGAGGACAAGGTTTCCGCTGAAGAACTCCCGGTCAAGGACGTGGACCCGGGTGGCCATGCCGGGCATGAGACCCGTGCGGCGCTGATGCCAGTGGCCCGAGAACACCAGGTGAGGTTCGGTGTTCCGGACCGCGTCGCGAACCAGCCGGCGGCAGATCTCCGCCTCCCGTTCGATCATCTCCGGCAATCGTCCCCCGATGGTGGATACGACGTCGATACCCATCGGCACCTCGTGGGATATGAGCACGTCGAGCCGCTCCCGGCCCAGGCGATGCACATCCCGATCGGTTACTTCTTCCCCGATCCACCACGATTTGCCCTGGACGCGGCTGCGGCGGTCCACCGAGTACGCCCCTCCCAGGGCGCCGAACCGTTGCCCGGACAGGCTCCAGCGGTGCCCGCGCGGGGCGTAGAGCAGCCGGTCGCTGATGACCCCGAAGCCGTCGGCGTTCAGCGGCAGGGCCCTCAGTGCCGGGTGAACGTCGTGGTTGCCGTCGGCGAAGATGAAGAGGAGGTCCAGTTCCTCGAGCAGGCGCTTGAGGATCGTGGTGAACTTCGAGGCCCCCGGCCACAGCACCGCCAGGTCCCCGACATGGACGATCACCTTGTGCCCGTCCCCGGCGGCGGCGCGCAGCACCCGCTGCATCCACAGCAGGTTTCCGTGCCAGTCGCCGGCGACGACGACCTTCTTGATCTCTTCTTCAATGCCGAGCAGGGCCAGGGTTTGCATGCCTTCTACTATGCGTGCGCGAACACGACGGCGGCCGCACACAGAAGGGCATGACCACAACAGCCCAGCCTCGCGTCTCCCCCGGTGTCCCGTCCGGCGGCGAATTCACTGCCGTCGGCCATTCCGATCAGGTCCCCGCCCTCCACTACCCGATCAACGCCCATGAACAAGCCTTCATCGGCCTGATGAGCGACACTCTGGACGCCGACGGTGAAGCCAAAGTCTGCCGCGACGCCGTCGTCCACTCCCTGATCTCCGGGGACTTCGGCGACGACACCGAACAGGTCAGTGCCCTACTGGAAGACGACCGGCTCGTCCGCCTTGCCGTGGACCGGTTCGTCGTCAACGAGTCCACCGCCCCGGGCACACACCCGGCCGACCAGACCGGGCAGATGCTGGGCCGCTACCTCGTCGACCTCTGCAATGAGGACCTCGCCGACGCCGAAGCAGGACTGGAGTGGAGCGAATGAGCGCGCCGGCACGCGTTCACGCCGGGGTCCCCGCCGGCGGCGAATTCACTGCCACCGCCCACTCCGAGTCACCGGTGGCGCTGGGCGCCTCGGCGCCGTTGCTCAGCCTGGGCGACATGTCCGAGATGGACCCGATCTACCAGGGCGTCGTCCGCACCCGCATGGGCCAGCTCCGCGAGGCCGGCATGACCGGGCACGCCACGGACTTCGAGACGATCGATGGCTGGGGCGTCCGGTTCAACCTGGAAAACCAGGACGGCACCTTCAAGGTGTCCCTCAACGATGACCAGGTCGCCATAACGCGAGGAGAAGACAACCCGCTGGATCCCGCCCACACGTGGGTCGCCGACGCGAACATCGTCACCAGGTACCGGGACCCGGCTGTCACCGCGGAGCAGATCATGGAAGCCTATGGCCCAGCAATGACCCGGTCCCGGACCGCCCGCCGGTGGACTGAACGGTCCGGGCTCCGCAGCAACCACAAGGTCCGGTTCGGGCTTCCGGAGCTGATCGAAGACGAGTCGGGACGCAAAGTCGGCTCCCTGACCATCACTCTCGGCGACGCTGAGTTCACCGTCCTGATGCCCCGCGGCACGGACAAGCCGGAGGTGTACCTCCGAACCTACCGTCCGCTCACCCCGCGCATGACCGCGGCCCTGCTGGAGGATGCAACCGAAGCAGGCGGCGGTCCCGCCGGGACCGACATGATCGGCAACGCCATCGCCGTGACCCTGCTCGAAGAAGGAGAAGCCTGGTGACACAGGCCCGCGTGCAGCCCGGCATTCCCGCCGGCGGCGAATTCGCAGCCACCGCCCACACGGACGACGTCGTCGCCCTCACTCCCCCGCCCGCGAACCCTGCCGCCGTCCTGGCAGCCGCCCCGGGCACCGACAAGGACCCGAACAGCATCCCGTGGCCCGAGCCGCCGGCCAGGGACGGCTACGTCGAAGTCGATGTCTGGGAGGACGCCGCTCTGCAGGTCCTGGAGAACGCCGGCTACGACGAGGACGTCCTGGACGGGTTCACCGACGTGTACGTCGGCATCAGTCTGGCTGCCGATAAGGAAGTCGACTTCTACGGCGTCAAGGCCAATGGCGAGACCGACCTGATCGCTGCGGGCATCCGCGAGTACGAGCATGCCGTCGACTCCGACTACCACGAGGACCTGCGCTACCGGGATGGCTATGAGAACCCGATGCCGACCTACCTCAAAGCCCGGGAGGAGGTTTCCGCCAAGCGGCTTGCGGCCTCTGCCGCACTGCTGGCCGAGGCCGGCGTCAGCGTCGAGCTCGAAGACCTCCGCCGCGGCTACTACCGACTCAAGCGTGCCGGCGCCAAAGACCTGGAACTCAGGATCGCCAATTACCCGACGAAGATCATTGAGACCACTAACTGGCACGAGGCCTCCGACGGGCACTACGCGGCTCTCCTGGACGGGGACGCCGGCGAGGAAGGCGAGGAGCTGCTGAAGTTCGCTGCAACCCTGGTCGCCAGGGACCTGAAAGACAAGAGCTACAAGGCGCTGTACGGGCGCTAAACCGGGCACAGGGGCGGGAGGACACTCTTCTGCTCCTGTGCCGCCTTGCCGCACACAGAGGGGTATGACCACGACTGCAAAGCCCCGTGTCCTCCCCGGTGTCCCTTCCGGCGGCGAATTCACCGCCCGCACCCACAAGGACCCCTCCATCCAGCTCGAGCAGCTCCAGGCTCTCGACGAGAAGTTCTCCATGACCCCCGGCACCCGCGTCATGACCGGCAACGAGTTCGGCACCATCTCCGAGGCCGGCAAGGACAGACACGGCAAGGTCACCGTCAACCTGGACGCTGGCGGCTCGCTGCACCTGAAAGCCGACCGTGTCGTTCCCTGGGAGGCCTACCTGGACACCGTCATGCCGGCCGTGGAGTACAACCCTGACCCCGAAACCACTGAGGTCATGCAGCCCGACGCCGACCGGGCGCTGCGCGGAAGCTTCGTCCGGATGCGCAACGCCCTCGAATCCGCCGGCCGCACGGGCGACACCTACTACCAGGGCATCGCGTTCGGTGAGGCCGAGGTAGCCGCGGCCCTTGAGAGCGCCGACGCAGACCCGGAAATGATCGGCAACGGCCGCAGC
>DASWAW010000035.1:0-8644 GCA_036390955.1 Arthrobacter sp. | reverse complement strand
GGAGTAATGGCCACCGTCGAGTCCACGTGCGAGGACTGCGAGGGCCGGAGGTTCCTGGCGTCAGTCCTGGACTACAAGCTGGCCGGCCGCAACATCTCCGAGGTCCTGGCAATGTCGATGACCGAAGCCGAGGCGTTTTTTGGCGAAGGGGAGGCGCGGACGCCGGCGGCGCACAAAATCCTTGACCGGCTCGTCGATGTCGGGCTCGGCTACCTGACTCGCGGCCAGCCGCTGACCACCCTGTCCGGCGGCGAGCGTCAGCGCGTCAAACTGGCCACCCAGATGGCAGAGAAGGGCGACGTTTACGTCCTCGATGAACCCACCACCGGCCTGCACCTCGCCGATGTCCGGAACCTGCTGGGCCTGCTTGACCGGCTGGTCGACTCCGGGAAGTCGGTCATCGTCATCGAGCACCACCAGGCCGTTATGGCGCACGCCGACTGGATCATCGACCTCGGTCCCGGCGCGGGCCACGACGGCGGCCGGATCGTCTTCGAGGGTTCCCCCGCCGATCTTGTCGCGGGCCGCTCCACGCTCACCGGTGAGCACCTGGCCGCCTACGTCGGCGGCTGAGCTCTGCCCGCGCCGCCGGGATCACGCCAGGTTCCTGCCCAGGAACGCCACGACGTCCGGGAGGATGGAACGCCAGTAGCCGTTGTCGTGGCCGCCCGGCTGGAAGCCTCCCTCGTGCTCTCCCGGGAGGTCTTTTACGAAGTCCTTTACGCTGAAGAGCAGGTTGTCCGCCGTGCCGCAGTCTATTCTTTTCGGCAGTGACTCCAGCTCCGGGCGCAGGGCAAAGATGTCGTTCGCCGCAAAGTCGGCGGCGCTGTCGAAGTTGTCGGACCGGCCGGCGTCGTACTGGCTCCAGACTGCCGGGCTCATCGCGGCGACGGCGCGGAGTCCGGGGAGGCGGTGCTGGGCGGCGAGGAGCAGCGCGCCGAATCCGCCCATCGAGAGCCCGAAAACCGCGAGCCTGCCGGTGTCGGCTCCCTGGCCGGCCAGCAAGGGCAGGAATTCCTCGAGCAGCATGGACTGCGTGTCTGTGCCTGACGCGCGGCGGTGCCACCAGGTGCCGCCTCCGTCCACGGCTGCGATCGCGAAGGGCGTGCCGCCGCGCGCCACGTGCTGTGCCAGGACGCCGGCCGCATCCAGGTCCTCGAAGACCATCCGGTGGTCCGCATGCGCGCCGTGCAGGAAGAGCGCCACGGGCAGGGGGCCGGCGGAGGTCCCGTCGGCGGATCCGGGCACGGCCATGGACCAGCCGGTCGGTTCCTGCGGCCGGAACCGTGACGTGAAGGTGCCGGCGCGCAGGGCGACGGGCGGGGCAGGGCCGGAGGCGGCGCACCCCGCGACCGACGCGGCCGCCACGGCTGCCGCGGCGCCGGCTCCGAGTCCCAGCAGGTTCCGCCGGGAAATTCCGGCTGGTCCCATGCTCACTGCGGCCGGCCGGAGAGCTGGAGTGTGATGGGCTGGGTGGTCATGGGGCCGCCGCATTCCTCCGAGCCGCCCACCCTGGTCCATTCCAGCCGGGATGGCTGCTCGGCGAGCAGGGTGCCGCCCTTGGCCAGCACCCGGGCTGTCACTTCGTCCGGCAACCGGCCCCGGACCGTAAACACCCAGGAATTGACCGCCGTCCGGGAGGAGGCGAAGGGGGCCACCGACGGTGAAGGATCGACCGGCGGGCTGGGAACCGCCGATTTCGGTGTGGCGGGCTGGGGCGGGGCCACATCAGGAACGGAGCAGCCCCCCGCGGTGCACAGTTCGACGTCGTCGACGGCGGTAACATCGCCTTCGAGTCTCACGGTGACGGTGCTGACCCATCCCACCGCCGGGCAAATGACGTCGGTCGTGCCGCAGGCGGTCAGCTGCAGGCCAGCCACCATGAACGCAACGGCAGAGCGGAAGATCCCCCAATTCGACCTCATGGCGCCAGTCTAAACAGATTCCCGGCTGACCGCTGGCTCACGTAGGGGTCGACGACCAGCCAAATGAAACTCAGTATCACTTGACCTGACACGCAGTTTCACGGTACAACGGTGACATGGTTCCTGACAATGTCGTTGAAACTGCCACGCCCGCGGGGGCCGGCACCGCTGTCTCCCAAGTCCCCGGGAAGTCGGCCAGCGCGTACGCGGCGGCCCTCCTGGCCGCTGAACGGCTGGGGCCGCAGGGCGCGCGCGCCGCGGACCCGCGCCCTGTCCGCAGCGTTGGAGTCATTGGGGCCGGGCTCATGGCCAGCCAGCTGGCGCTGCTCTTCGCCAGGCAGCTTGGGGTTCCGGTCCTGATCACGGATCTGTCCCAGGCAAGGGTGGACGCGGCCCTCAGCGGGATCGCCGGACACTTGGACAAGCTGGTTCTGCGCGGGCAGCTCACTGAATCGGCCGCGCGGGAACTTGGCAGCCTTGTCCGCGGAACGGTGGACAAACGCGACTTCCGGAACTGCGACGTCGTCATTGAGGCCGTGTTCGAGGAGCTGAGCGTCAAACGCGCCGTCTTCGCTGAGGTGGAACCCCTGCTGCGCGCTGATGCGCTGCTGCTGACGAATACCTCGTCCCTTTCCTTGGCCGCAATGGGCCGGGGCCTGACCCATCCGGAACGCCTGGTGGGACTGCACTTCTTCAACCCGGTCGCCGTGCTTCCGCTGGTGGAAATCATCAGCACCGACGACAACGACGACGTCAGCGTCGCCACTGCCTGTTCACTCGCCCGGCTGCTGGGCAAAACGGCGGTCCTGGTGACGGACGCGCCCGGCTTTGTGGTGAACCGGGTCCTGAGCCGGCTGTTCTGCGAACTTCTCCGGATCATTGACGACGGCGCGGACTTACAACTGGCGGACCATGCCCTGGATCCGCTGGGGCTGCCAATGACCCCGCTGACCCTGCTCGGTTTCATCGGACCCGCCGTCCAGCTGCACATCTGCGAAGCCATGCACGCCGCCTACCCGGACCGTTTTTACGTCAGCACCAGCCTGGCCGCCCTTGCACAGGCGGGCCTGCGCGGCTACCTCGACAAATCGGGCACCGTGCTTCCCGAGGCGGCCGCCCTGCTGCCGGGTGCCGACGCCTGCCCTCCGGCACCGGCACCCGGGGCCGAGTCCATCAGGATCCGGATCCTTGACGCCCTGGCGGAGGAGGTGGGCCTGATGCTGGCCGAAAAGGTGGTGGCCGGGCCGGCGGACGTGGATCTGTGCATGCTGCTCGGCGCCAACTTCCCGGCGCACCAGGGCGGCATCACACCGACGCTTGACCTCAGCGGCGCCTCCCGGCGCGTGTGGGGACGGGACTTCCACCCCGGACCAGGATTCACCAGATAGCTGCCGGCGTGCGGCCCGTCCCGACCGGCGCAGCCTCCCTTCACCTCGTTCCTCAATTCCATTGCTAAGGATGCAAGCCATGCCTGACTATGACGTCGCCGAACCGCTCGATACCGACTACTACTCCGTCTTCGCGAATATTCCTGCCGCCGACCGGGACGTCTGGAACCGCGCCCGGGCCTTCACGGCGGAGGCCCTGCCGCAGATGAACGACTACTGGGAGCGCGCCGAGTTCCCCGCCCACCTGGCCAAGCGGATGGGCAGCCTGAACCTGCTGGCCGACGGCATCGACGTCGAGGGCCTGGACCTGATGTCGCCGCTGGGCGCCGGACTGGTCAACATGGAAGTCTCCCGCGGGGACGGTTCGCTGGGTACCGTGATCGCGGTCCAGGGCGGCCTGGCCATGCGCTCGATTGCCCTCTTCGGTTCGGACGCCCAGCGCGCAACCTGGCTGGGTCCGCTGGGCCGGGGCGAAAAGCTCGGCGCCTTCGCCCTGACGGAACCGGACCACGGCTCGGACTCCGTGGCACTGGAAACCACCGCCACCCTCGACGGCGATGAGTATGTCCTCAACGGCGAGAAGAAGTGGATCGGCAACGGCTCGGTGGGGGATATCACCGTGGTCTGGGCACGTGATGAGGCCGGCGATGTCCGCGGCTTCCTGGTGGAGCAGGACCGGGAGGGGTACGAGGCCGAGACCATCACCGGAAAGGCGTCGCTCCGCGCGATACTCCAGGCCCGGATCACTCTCAACAACGTCCGCATCCCCAAGGCCAACCTGCTTCCCGGTGCGCGCACGTTCAAGGACACCTCCAGGGTCCTCGTTGCCACGCGGCTGGGAGTGGCCTGGTCGGCCCTGGGCCACGCCACCGCCGTCTACGAAGCCGCGCTGAACTATGCCACCCAGCGGACGCAGTTCGGCAAGCCGCTCGCAAAGTTCCAGCTGGTCCAGGAACGGCTGACCTACATGCTCTCGGAGCTGACCAGCATGCAGCTGCATTGCTTCCACCTGGCGGGCCTTGATGCGGCCGGCCTGATGCGCCCCACCCAGGCTGCGATGGCGAAATACCACAACACCCGCAAGGCCCGCGAGCTGGCATCCATTGCCCGCGACATGCTCGGCGGCAACGGCATCCTGCTGGAAAACCACGTGATCCGGCACCTGCTGGACATCGAATCCATCCACACCTATGAAGGCACGCAAAGCATTCAGACCCTACTGATCGGCCGCGATGTCACCGGACAAAGCGCCTTCGCCTAAAGGACCCGCCATGACCACCACCGAGCTTCCCAACGAAACTCCGCTGAGCCCCCTGCGGTTCCTCCAGCGCTCCGCCGAGGTCTTCGGACAGAAGACGGCGATCATCCACGGCGACCGCTCCTACACCTACACCGACTTCGCCGCCGAAGCCCAACAGCTGGCCAAGGCGATCAGGAGCAGGATCCAGCCGGGTGACCGGGTGGCCTTCCTGTGTCCCAATGTGCCGGAACTGCTGATCGCCCACTTCGCCGTTCCCCTCGCCGGGGGCGTCCTGGTGGCCCTGAACACGCGGATGACCGCCCGGGAACTCCAGTACATCCTGGAGCACTCCGAAGCCAGGCTGCTGTTCGCCGATTCGGAACTGCTGGGCACCGTGGCGGGACTGGACCTTGGCCTGACGCAGCTGGCCGGCGTGATCGAAGTCCCCGACAGCACCATTCCCTCCCCGGAGGTCCCGGCCGGAACCGACACCACCCCCTACGCGGATTTCCTCGCCGGCCCGGGGAACCGGGACGCAGATCTCCCGTGGGGAGTCCAGGATGAACGCGCCCCCATCACGCTGAACTACACCTCAGGGACGACGGGCAAGCCCAAGGGTGTGCTCTATTCGCACCGCGGGGCCTACCTGAACTCACTCGGGGAAGCCATCCACAACCAATTCACCGGCGACTCCCGCTATCTGTGGACCCTTCCGATGTTCCACTGCAACGGCTGGTGCACCACGTGGGCCGTGACCGCCGTGGCGGGAGTCCACATCTGCCTGCGTGCCGTGCGCGCGGACGCCGTCTGGGACGCCATCGACACACTCGGCGTCACCAACCTCTGCGGCGCCCCCACGGTGTGCAGCATCATCGCCGGCGCGCCCCAGGCGCACGAACTGACGGTGCCGCTGCGGATCACGACGGCGGGCGCCCCGCCTTCGCCGGCGATCATCACTTCCCTGGACGCGCTGGGGATCAACGTGGTCCACGTCTACGGGCTGACCGAGGTCTACGGCCCGTACACCATCTGCGAGTACCAGTCCGAGTGGGATGAGCTGTCCCCCCAGGACCGGGCCGTGAAGATCTCGCGGCAGGGAGTGGGGATGCTGCAGGCCGAGACGGCGCGCATCGTGGACCTGGACATGCTGGACGTCCCGGCGGACGGCACGACGCTGGGCGAAATCGTGCTGCGCGGCAACAACGTGATGCTCGGATATTTCAAGGATCCCGGGGCCACGGCCGACGCCTTCGCCGGCGGCTGGTTCCACACCGGCGACCTCGGCGTGATGCATCCGGACGGCTACATCCAGCTTAAGGACCGGGCCAAGGACATCATCATCTCCGGCGGCGAGAACATCTCCACCATCGAGGTGGAGCAAGCCATCAGCAGCCACCCCGCGGTGTTGAACGTTGCCGTGATCGGCGTCCCGCACGAGAAATGGGGCGAACGTCCCGTTGCCTTTGTCATCCGCAGCAGTACCCTTCCGGTCACGGCCGAGGAAATCCGCGCGCACGTCCAGGGCCTGCTCTCCGGATTCAAGGTGCCGGACCGCATCCTCTTTCCCGATGAACTCCCGCACAACTCCACCGGCAAGATCTTGAAGTCCCGGCTGCGCGCCCTGGGCGTCAGCGCCGAGGCCCTCAGCCCGGAAGCCACCAAATGAGCGGCCAGGACGTCGTCATTGTGGGCGCCGCCCGCACGCCGCAGGGAAAACTGATGGGCCAACTGGCTGCGCTGAGCGCCGTGCAGCTTGGTGCGACCGCCATCGCCGCGGCCCTGGGACGTTCCGGGATCGATCCGGCGGCCGTCGACGCCGTCATCGTGGGCCAGGTCCTGACCGCCGGTGCGGGCCAGAACCCGGCGCGCCAGAGCGCCGTGGCGGCAGGAATACCGCTCAGCAGCCCCGCCGTCACGGTGAACAAGGTGTGCCTATCCGGGTTGGCGGCCATCATCGAGGGCACCCGGCTGCTGAGACTGGGCGAGGCCGACGTCGTCGTGGCCGGCGGCCAGGAATCCATGAGCCAGGCGCCGCACCTGCTCGCCCGCTCGCGCGCCGGTTACCTCTACGGCAATGTCACGGTCCTGGACTCAGCCGGGCACGACGGGCTGACTGATGCCTTCGACGACGAGCTCATGGGACTTGCCACAGACCGCGCCAACGGGGAACTGCAGCTCTCCCGCGCGGCGCAGGACCGGATCGCGGCGCTGTCGCACCAGCGTGCGGCCGCGGCCCAGGCGCAGGGGCTGTTCGACGCCGAGATCGCCCCCGTTGCGGTGCCGCAGAAGCGCAGCTCAGCCACGTTGGTAAGCCTCGACGAGGGGGTCCGCCCGCAGTCCACACCGGAGGCGCTGGCCGGGCTGAAGCCGGCCTTCACGGCCACCGGGACCGTCACGGCCGGCAATGCCTCGCCGCTGAGCGACGGCGCCGCGGCCGTTGTGCTGGTGACCCGCGCGTACGCCGACGCCACGGGCCTCGAGGTGCTGGCCGTCGTCGGGCCCGCCGGGCAGATTGCCGGGCCGGACACAACGCTGCCCGACAAACCGGCGCAGGCCATCACGGCGGCCCTGGACCGGGCGGGCTGGACGCCCGGAGACCTTGACTTCGTGGAAATCAACGAGGCCTTCGCTTCGGTGGTTGCACACTCCGCGGCCGTGCTCGGCGTCGGTCTGGACAAGGTGAACGTCAACGGCGGCGCCATCGCCATCGGACATCCGATCGGCGCCTCCGGAGCGCGGCTGGTCGTCTCCGCCGTCCACGAGCTGGTGCGCCGCGGCGGCGGCAAGGCCGCCGTCGCACTCTGTGGCGGCGGCGGACAGGGCGACGCGCTGCTACTGTACCGGGATGGCATCAGTGGCTAATTTCCGTTCCGAGGTGGCCGAGGCCGCGCTGGATCTGTTCACCGACAACGGCTACGACCCGACCAGCGTGGACGACATCGCCCTGGCGGCCGGGATCTCCCGGAGCACCTTCTTCCGCCAGTTCCGCGCCAAGGAAGACGTGATCTTCGCCGACCACGAGGCCTTGCTCGATGAGCTGGGCAGCTATCTGGCCGCGAGTCATCCCGATCCCTGGGCCGCCGTGTGCCAGGCGGCCGCACTGGTCTTCGGGAAGTTTTCTGAACGCCGGGAAACAGCTCAACAACGCTTCCACGTGGTGCAGGCGGTGCCCGCGCTCCGGGACCGGGAAACGATCATGGCCTTCCGCTATGAACGCCTTTTCTCGGATTACCTCCGGCGGGCCCTCCCGGGCCTGGCGGCCCTTGACGCGATCCGGTTCGCTGCGGCGGTCACGTCCACGCACAACTACGTGCTGCGCGAAATGATGCTGGATTCCCCCCGCGGTTCCCTGCAGAACCTGGAACACGAACTGCTCACAGTACGCCGCATCTTCGGCGTGCTCTCCCCGGACGAATCGTCCGCCGCCCCCGCCGGGGATGACCTCGTCGTGGCCGTCTTCCCCCGTTCCACACCCACCGCCGAAGTCGCCCGCCGCATCCAGGACGCGCTCGACGGCCGCTCCGCCTAGCGGCCACCTCCGGCTGCCGCGAGGGAAGTTGTCCCCATGGCCCCCTGCCGGGCCGTGCTGTAGCGTGCCTCCCATTGCTGGTTGAGCCTCCGGCCAGTTCCTAACCGAAGGTCCCAGACATGCCACATTCCGCAGTGATACCTGCGACAACCACCTACCGGATGACCAGCCTCGCCTGGGCCTGGGCCGTGGAGAGCGCCACGGAAACCATGCGGGGCGACGCCGGCATGGACCTGCCGGGCCACAGTCCCGGCCCCGAGGTCGCCCTCCTGGCGGGGCTGGACGAACCGGTCCGGGCCGGAATCGCCGTCGAACTGAACACCGCCGGGATTACGGACCCCGCAGGAAACATCCAGCCCCAGTGGCTGCAGGCGCTGGGACAGGCTGCAACCGCACCGGTCCGGGTGAGCATGGTGTCACGTTCGGGGGGCCTCTCGACGCACTGCCGGGTGGAGCTCTTCGACGGCCGGGGCATCGCCGTCGAGTTTTCGCGCCCGGTCGCCACCGCCGCAGACGGAACGGTTGCCGCGACCGACGTCGCCGACGTCGTGACGGTCACGCT
>DASWAW010000034.1:0-4778 GCA_036390955.1 Arthrobacter sp. | reverse complement strand
GCGTTCGCTGCTGACGCCTGGGCTGATTCCTGTGGGGTGGCGGTGATGCCGGCGTTCTCGTCCCAGAAACCGTTCATGGTGAATCCGTCCGCACCGTGGATTGCCAGCGTACCCCGGTGATCGAAATCTTCCTCATGAATGGATTATGCCGTGTCAGCAGGCTTTGACGACCGGCAGCTCATCCCATTCCGTGGTGTACCGCGGGGAGAGGGCGTTGCGCTTCATGGACCAGTCCGGCTCGGCGACGAGGCCTGCGATCCCGAGCCCGATGGCGCCGGTACCGAACCGGCCAAGGACGTCACCCAGCAATGAGCCGATGTGCTTTTCTTCGTGGGCGGTGGCGAACACCGGCAGTTGCGGGGCGGCACCGGCGGGGGAGAGGCCCGTCAACATGACCCCGGCCCTGGCGTACGGGACACCGTCGACGATCCGGTCCGCCAAAGCCGTCGTGGCCGCGCGGGTCAGGATCACCGGGTCTGCCGTCGGCACCGGCAGCTTCACCGTCACGGACGGGAACGACGCCGCTGAGGCGTTGAAATGGGAGGTGCCGGCAAAACAGGTCATCAGCTTGGCCTGCTGGCTGTCCTTGGCGAGACGGATCGCGGCGCGCTGGGCGTAGATCGCCATCACCTCGTGCATCCTGGCTGCGGAGGTCACCGGCGTTGAGAAGGACCTCGAGAAGATCAGCTGCTGCTTGGTGGCGATCTCAGTTTCCAGCGGGATGCACGGGATGCCGTTGAGCTCCATGATCGTGCGCTGCATCAGCACCGAGAACTTCTTCCGCATGACCACCGGGTCCGTGGCTTTCAGATCAGCGATCGTGAAGATACCCATCGCGTTCAGCTTCTTGCCGGTCCGACCGGCGATGCCCCAGATGCCGGTCACCGGCACCTTGGCCATGATGGCGTCGGCGTGCCCGGCCGGGAGGGTGTCCCAGGAGCAGACGCCCTGCAGGGCCGGATTCTGCTTGGCGACCCGGTTGACGAACTTGGCCAGGGTCTTGGTGGGGGCGATCCCGACGCAGACGGGCAGACCGGTGTGCCGGGCGATGGTGGCCTTGATCTCGGAGCCTGTCTTGGCCAGCTCCGCCGGGGTCCCACGCAGGGTCAGGAAGGACTCGTCGATCGAATAGATCTCCTGGACGTGGGCGTACCGGCCCAGTAGCTCCATGACGCGGCTGCTCAAATCTCCGTAGAGCTCATAGTTCGAGCTGCGGTGGATCAGCCCGGTTCGCTTGGCATCGGCCGCCAGCTTGAACCACGGGTCCCCATTGTCGATCCCCAGGGCCTTGGCCTCGTTGGAGCGGGCCACCACGCAGCCGTCATTGTTGGACAACACGACGACCGGCTTGCCTTCCAGCTTCGGGTCGAACGCCCGCTCACATGAGACGTAGAAGGAGTTCACGTCCACCAGGGCGGTCCGCTCGACCCGGCCGCCGGCCAGCTTAGACATGGTGCAAGCACCGGGTCACGACGCCCCAGATGCTCAGCTCGGCAAGCTCCGGGATGACGACGTCAGGATAGTCCGGGTTCTCGGCGACCAGGCGCACCCGGCCGCGATCCAGCCGGAGCCGTTTGATGGTCAACTCCCCGTCCAGGACGGCAACGACAACGTTGCCGTCCACCGGCGTGAGGGAGCGGTCTACGACGAGCTCGTCCCCGTCCGAGATTCCGGCGCCGTCCATGGAGTGGCCGGACACCCGGACCAGGAACGTGCAGGTTATGTCCTTGATGAGGTGCTTGTTCAGGTCGATGCGGCCGTCGAAGTAGTCCTGGGCCGGACTCGGGAAGCCGGCAGGGACAGCGACGGAGCTGCTCAGAACGCCGAGGGTTACCTCGAACTCGAGGTCGACCGGGCCGACAACCGCAACGCCGCTCATCGCGACCTCCTGCAAAAATCAAATGTGTATTCGAAGCACTCGAAGGGCTATCGAATACACATTTGATTATACGGCGAAGGAAGTGATTGGACTCGACTACTTTGAGGCGGCAGTCCGGATGATGCCGATGGCTTCCTGGAGGCTGTGGATGAACGGCGGGAATATCTCGCTGAGCGTCTGTGCGGTGGCGACTATCGGCGCGGGAAAGCCGAGGTAGACGACAAGCAGGTTCAGGGCGACGCAGAAAACGGCGGCCAAGACGAGGCGAGAGACCAGGGTCTGCGGGGTGTGTACGACTACGGCGCTCATGGTGTTCCTTATCTTCGGGGTAGATGCTGATACGTTCTTTGATAAAGGTAGCAGAAACCTACCTTGATAGGAAGCCCTAGGCAGATGCCTCGAGGAGTTTCGCCGAGGGAGTCTTCAGAGGAAGTCGCTTAATGGTGGACAGCGAGGCGCCAACTGCGATGGCGATCTGCGGGTTGGACTTGCCGGCATCCTTCAGCCCTTGCGCAATGCTGGTCTGCTCTTCCTTCGAAGAAGCAGCAGCCCAGGCATCCTTTACAGCCTTGGCGTCAGCGGCTGAAGCCTTGAGGTCATCCGGCGCGGCCAGTGTCTTCGACAGGGTGGGGACGGAGGCGACCACGGACTTCCGAGGGGCAGCAGCTGCGGCTACGGCCAGCCGGGGTGCGACTGGGATTTCGGTGCGCACCGGCTCGGGACGCTCTCCGGTGATGACCGGGGCAGGAGCAATAGCAACCGGGACAGCGACAGGTGCCGCAACAGTGACGGCCGGCGAAGGCGCAGCGACTTCGGCCACCCGGACGGCAACAGCGCTCTCGGCTCGCGCCGCGTCTTCGATGAACAAGTTCTCCAGCACCAAGCCAGCGCCCAGACCGCTCAGCGGCATCAGTGCCGACAGGGTGGCGCCGGCGCAGGTGCCCATATTCCAACTGGACGCAGGCCCGGCCGCGACCAGGACGTGGAAGGTGTTCGCTGACATGGAGACGAGGATCCAGAAGGCGGTGGCGGCGTTGGTCTTCCAGGTGGACTGCCCGCGGGCCCGGCGAAGAAGGGTTGCCAGGGTGAAGAGGACCACCGCCAGGTCAACCACCACCGGGACAACGAACTGCAGAGCAACGGGGATCGCCATGAAAGCGGCCAGGGACGCGAGACCGGAGAAGCTGGCTGCGAAGGCACCGATGTAGATCGCAGCGGCGACCCCAGCAGCGGCGAACGCTACCGGGCGGCTCTCCGGGCTGATCCGGGCGGCTTTAGTGTGGGACATGATGCTCCAGAACTGTGAGTGTCTAAATGTAAGGGCTTCGTTACATTGTACACATCATTACTGAAATGCAACCATGACAATCCATCGAGGGTGTGGCACGCTGGAAAGATGACAGTTGAAGCACCCAGGAGCCTCCGCGGACTGGTGCAGCCCAGAGACCTCGCCGAGTTCATTTCCGTTTCCGAGGAGACCTTCCGTGTCTGGAGAAGCCGGCGCCAGACATGGATCGAGCAGGGCCGGCCGCCGTCGAAGGCGATCTACACGCTGCTACCCGAGCCCGTAAAGGATCCGGACCGGCCAGGCGAGCCGTTCCTGTTCAACGGCGCCTACGCATATGACGTCGATGACGTCGTGAAACTGCGGGAAGCCCTGGCAAAGCACAAGAGCAAGTCGGGCAATCCCGAGTGGGCTCAGACCTTCAACAAAGGAGAGAAGAGTGGCTGAAGACAAAGTGAACGAAGAGCGGGCTGGGGTTCGCCCCGAGCGCGGCAAGAGCTGGGACAGCGTCGTGATTGACGAGGAGACGCTGCCGTCGCATCCGGATGCTTTGCGAGGGCTCATGGACGCCGAAAGCGTGTCCAGGTTCTTAGGCTATCCCCGCGGGACAATCCGGTCCTGGGGATTCCGCCGGAAAGACGGAACAAGCAAGGGCGGTGCACCGTCGAAGTTTCCGGAGCCGCTCGAACGCAAGCTCGGCAACGTCGTTCTCTGGGATGAAGCCGACATCGTCGCCTTCCGCAAGCGCCGGGCTACGGAGACCAAGATGAAGAAGAAAGCGTGACAGCTACCGCCCCTCAGGTGCAACAGGACCGTTACGGCGTGTAGGGTCAGAGCATGAATACACCACCTCTTGCTTTTGTCCCCATGACCCTCCAGGAAACTGCAGCTGCAGTCAACGTCGAATACGGGGCTGCCCGCACCCGCATGAACCGAATGGCGCACGGCGGGAATGTCCGACTGGGCTTTCCCATGCCGGTCCGGAAAGTCGGGAACGACTGGCTCTTCGACGCAGCGGACGTCGCCCGGTTCATCAAGGACCACGGCATCACCGAGCGGGCACACTGAGCTACCCAAACCGACCCCAACGAAATGACCCCCGGTCCGCCTCTGCGGACCGGGGTCATTTGTTTTTAGCGGAGCATCCAGGCGATTGCCAAGGTTATTGGGCTGGTGAGCCAGAGGGCGCCGAAAACTGTACAGAGCGCGGTGGTGAGGAACTCGGTGCTGTCGGTTCTTGAGGAGCTGCGGGCCTTGGTCATTGTGTCCCTTTCAATGCGTGCCTTACTTGTACTAACAGTGTAGCACTGATAGGCGTAGCGCCGTACACCCGAAAGGCTCAGCGTGGACCCATACCCTGATGCCACCAAGACCCACCGCCGTGTAGCTTCTTGACCAAAGACACCTCCGACGAAGGGACTGCACCTCATGGGACTGTTCAGCAGGTTCATGCCACAGCCGAAGATGGCACCTTCCATCGGGCTGCCGTTCGCCGAGCCCGGCTTCGCCGTCGCCGGAAGCCATTACTTCGAGGAGAACATCGGCAAAGTGCCCGCCGGCGCGCCTGAGTTCCAGGTCGTCGCAGCACCGGACGCCGAATGGGGCAACATCCAG
>DASWAW010000033.1:0-10439 GCA_036390955.1 Arthrobacter sp. | reverse complement strand
ATACCTGCCCACGCTCGGAGACGCATCGGAAGCTACCGCCGCGCGCCGCGAGGCGATGCCGGACCCGATGGCGGCAATGATGGGTGAATCCGGCTACGACGAGAACGGGCGACCCCTGAAGGGTGCTGCGCTTGCGGCGTCACAGTCCAAGGTGCTCTCCAACATGGGCGGCCGGGCCTGAGGCAATAGACCCCGGTCCGGCCGTCAACGGCGCCGGGCGGACCGGCTTACAAGAACACCCCCGCGGGATACCCCTGCGGGGGTGTTCTTTCTTGGATCGGGTTACTTCGGGGGCCTGCGCATTGGGACCGTGTACCGGTTCGCGGCAAAGTCCAGCGACCCGGCGTGGGTGGAGGTGGTAATTTCCCAGCCCTGCTTGCCGAGGCGGTTCAGCCGCGCCTGCACGCCGTGGACATGTTCGTCCCGGAACTTCTCCATCCGGTACTCATACCGGACCGGCGCCCCGGCGCCGTCGAGGCCGGGGATGACGGGCAGGTCGACCCGGACCGGCGTGCTGCTTGGCGGGCCCGCTCCTTCGACACCATCACGTATCCGACTATCAGGAACACCAGAATCCCCAGTACTAGTCCCATGTGTTGTACCCCCCAGTAGTTTCCGAGCCACGTCGGCCCGGGTATTCGTGTGTGCGGCGGTGGTAGATCGGTACGACCTGCTCGGTGCCCTGATCGTGACACGAGCGCCCGCCGCCGGAAGGCAACGGGCGCTCGTGTCGGTACTGCCTGATCAGATGTAGACGGGAACAACCTTCTGGACCGGGGCCGGCACGGGTGCCACTCCCCCGGCGGGTGCCTCTTCGGCCTCAAGCTCATCAAGGCCCAGGTCGAAGTCCATGAACGCCAGTGGGTCCACCGGAGCTGCCGGCTGGGAGCCTCCCTGAGCGCCTGCAGCCAGCTTCCCGGGTTCCTGGGCCTGATCCTCCTGCGCGTCGGACTCCGGGGCGGACGCGGCTGCAAGGAGGCCGGCGTCAGGCTCGGGGACATCGAACGGGTCCTCCGGTCCGACCGTGGTGGCCAGGAGTGCCGTGCGGGCCCGGGAAGCTGCAGAGTCGAACGGGTCCTCGTCCAGGTCATCCAGGTCCGGCAGGGTGATGCCGACCGGTGCCGGTGCCGGTGCGTCATCCAGGTCGAACGGGTCCGGAACCACGTTGGCTGCGGATTTGGCTGCGGGGGCTGCCGCTTCATCAGCCGGAGTCTCCACGGCAGGTGCGCCGGCTTCCTCGTGGGGTGTCTCGGCTACGACGACGTCTGCTTCGTCGGCCGGTGCCGCGATGGCCGGCGCCGGTGCGCTGGCGGGGACCGCTGCTGCGTCCGGGACACCGTCGCTGAGGGCGATGCCGGCCATGATCGACTGGGTCGCTGCCTCGAAACTGCGGAACCGGTCGCGGAAGGACTGGAGGGCTGTGGCGTCCTTTGCGGAGGCGTCCCGCAGCGCGGAGAGTTCCAGGTCGCGGGCGGCGATGACTTCCTGGGCTGTGGCGAGCTCCCCGGACATGGCGGCCGACCGGGTGTTGGCTGCCTCGAGATCCCTGGCGGCTTCGGCAGCTGACGTTCCTGCCGTCGCGAGTTCGGACTCGAGCCCGGCAATGATAGTCCGTGCTTCTCCCAGTTCACCGTCGCGAGCGGCGATGGTCTCGGCACGGTCGGCGGCAGTCTGTTCGGCTTCGGCGAGCTGTTCCGGCGTGGGGCGCGACGCGAGGAGAGCAAACTCGTCCTGGAGGCGTGCGGCGTGTCCGAGGAGCACCTCCAATGCGTCCTTCTGGCCGGACTCGAACTCGGCCACGGATGCGGCCAGCTCATCCATCGGCGAGGCGGTGTTCTCGGCTGCGGCGCCCTCCCCCGCGTCCGGGGCGTCGGCATTCTGGGCGGGGAAGTTCTTGGGTGTCATCGGTGCTCCGGCATCTGCGTTTTTGAAAATCATTTACCGTAGCAGTTTAGCGTGCATACCAGCAAATAGCATCAGCCAGTTATTGCTACGGAAATGCCCCGCCGTAAATTCTTGCGGGGCATTCTTTATACGTGACCTGCCATCGCTCAGCGCGAGCTAAGGGCCTGGTCGAGAACGGCGGAGATGCGTGCCTTTACGATCACCAGGGCGGCTTCCTTTTCGGGTGCCGTCGCGGTCACCGAGCGGAGCGCGTCCACGGCCTGGGCTTAGGTGATGAGAGTAACGACGGCCGGTGCCACCCCCACAGGCGTCATGGATTGCAGGGTCTCCCCTGCCGGGTCGTTGGATCCCGGGGCGTCAGCCACGGAAAAGGCGGTTTGCTGGCCAAGCTGGGCGGGAGAGCTCCACGGTGCCGCATTTCCGGACGGGGCCTGCCATCCCGTGGAAGCCGGAACATCTGAAGGCGCCCGGGGTGCGGCCGGTGCGGGGGAGTTCGCCGGCGGGGCGGCAGGAACATAGACGGGCATCTGGGCAGGGATCTGCGGTGCTGCGCCGCGGACCGGGGCGCTGCCCACAGGGGCCTGGTACACCGGGGGTGAGCCGGTGCCGGCAGGCGGAGCGCCGCCGAGGTCGATGGTGACACTGCCGCCGGTTCCGCCGCCGCTGGCGTCAGGGGAACAGAAGCCTGCTCCGCCGCCCATATCGTTCCAGTGCTGGCCGGCCGGGCAGGTCCCGGCGTTGGCGGGTCCGGCTCCCAGCAGCAAAGAGCTGCAAAGGAGGGCAGCCGTTCCGATAACGGTCAGTGTGCGCTTCATGCTGTTCCCCGGTTCCCGAATGTGACGGATATGCCGGACCCCGCCGCGGAAGGCATCCGGGCGGGGTCGGGCGAGATTTCTAGCGGCTGGCCAGAGCGTTGTCGAGGGCCTGGGTCAGCGCCACGTCGATCTGACGCTGGACCACTGCCACGGCGGCGGCCTTGGCGACGGATGCCTCCTGCACAGCTTTGGCCTGGGCCGCGGCGTCCGCTACCGGTGCTGCCGCGGGATCAGCCGGGGCCGATGCTGCAGCCTCGGCCTGGGCGGCGATGCCCGGATCGGCAGCCTCACCGGTGGCCGGGTTGACCCATGCACCGTCAGCGTTCTTCTGGATCGCGACACCGCCCGGAGCCGTGTAGGCCGGGGCCTGGCCGGCGGCGGGGGCTGTGTAGCCGCCGCCGACTGATACCGGGGCCTGCGGGGCGACCCATCCGCCACCTGTCGGAGCGGCCGGAGCAGCCGGAGCTGCGGGGGCGCGGTAGACGGGCTGCGCCGGAGCGGTGTAGGCCGGGGGCGGGTTGTAGGCCGGCGGGTTGTAGGCCGGCATCTGAATCGGTGCCGGGGCGGGTCCGTTGCCGGTGGCGCCGCCGTTGTAGTCGATGGAGCCACCCGTGCCGCCGCCGCTGACGTCGGGAGAGCAGAAGCCCGGGGCACCGGCGATGCCGGTGTTCATGTGCTGTCCGGCAGGGCAACCGGAGGCCATCGCGGCACCTGTGCCCAGGAAGAGGGAACCGCCGAGAAGGGCAGTTGTTGCGATGATGCTCAGTCCACGTCGGTTCATAGTCTTTTCCATTCTCAGGACGTTACACGTAGATATTTGTTTCGTCAACTTACTTCTTCGGAAGTGACGTCATGGGTCCGTTGTTTATCCCGGTACCTGTTGTGCTGCCGGTCCCTACTGTTGCCGGATCCTGGTAAGAGAAACTCAGGACCATCGATTTTTCGTTCGCGGAGAGAGTGCGCTGGGCAACAGCTTCGGCCCCGGAGTAGTTGCCGGTCAGTGCCGAATTCCACTTGGTCACGTCGCTGACGACCGAGACGACTTCCCCGTCGATCTGGGGGAAGCTCCCAGCGTTCGCGCCGCCCATCTGCTTGCCGCCGGCTGATATACGCGAGCCGTTAATGATGTCGGCGGGCCCGCTGTTGATGAGCCTCGTTGTGGAGTTGCCGGACTTGGCCTCGAAGGCAACCACCTCGCTGGACGTCACGGCTTCCCGGGCGTCCTGGATATTGATCTGGTCCTTGTCGATGCCGCCGGCGCTGAAGTCACCCTTCCAGGCGTCCCCGTTGTCGCTGAAGCCCGTCCAGGTTGAAGCGGGCTTGAACCCGATCGCTGTGGACAGGACGGCTGAGTAGACCTTGCCGGCCTTGGTGTCCGCTCCCCCGGCCAGGGTGACGAGCTCCTGGTCCACGTTCATCCACATGGAGCCCTGCTTGGCCCCGTCACCGGGCGTGTACCCGGCCACGGTTGCCATGGACTGTTCCGGCACGGTGAATCCGGTGTCCCAGGACTGCCCGACAACGACGGTCCGCTCCTGGACATAGACGCGGCGGCCCTCGAAGCCCGGTGCGTACTTCAGCCAGGTGGCGAGCTTGCTGGCGTCTTCGGCGCTGCCGGCCTCGATGAAGACCCGGCGCAGCGGCCCGGTCACCGGGATGTCGTGCTTGGCGTGGTCAGGACCGCGGGTGTACCCGACCCGGATGATGGGCGCTGTCGCCTTGGCGGTGTCCAGCTGCAGCAGTGCCATGGATGTCGGCGCCATGCCGACGACCTTCTTCCACCAGCCGGCCGTGTACGGGGCGAGCACGACGGTGTCCGAGTCGGCTGCCGCCAGGGCCGGCAGCGTCGGGGGCAGCTGGAAGGCCATCTGGTTGACGCCGGCCACCGGTGCCGGCCGGGGTGCGGAGTTAATGGCAAAGACGGTGACGGCCGCGAACACGGCCGCTACTCCAAGGGAGGCGAGCAGCAGCCGTGTGCGGTGGGTGGTGTTCTTCATGGTCTTGGTGAAGCCTTTGTTAGAAGGTGTGCCACTGCGGGCGGTTCCACGGGTTGTTGGCGTAGCACGGCTGGCCGGGCACGTAGCCGTAGCAGGCCCAGGTCGGCTCGTACAGGTCCCACCAGTAGCCGCCGTACGGGCCGCAGCCGGAGTTGAACGTCGCGTAGGCCTGGATGGACTGCCACAGGATGGTGGAGTTCGGTCCGCCGTTGATGTTGTTCCAGATCCGTTCGCCGTTGTTCACCCCGTAGTAGTACCCCTGGCCGGGTCCATGGGGAATGTCCGGGCTGCCGTCCCACCAGTTCAGGTACGTCCAGTTCGTATCCGTGGGGCCCTGGCCCTGGTACCACTGCATTCCGATGATCGAGGTGCCGGAGTAATCCCCGAAGAGCACGCCGTGGTTGAAGGCGATCAGCCGGGTCCCGATGTGGTGGTTCGGCCAGTTCCACGTTGCGGTGTTCTGGTCCGAATACTGGTTGCCTGAGCAGGTGATCATGGTCGTGCCGGTGTAGGGCACGTCCGGCGGGGTCCAGAAGTTGTTGGTGGTCACGCCGCGGGCAAGGCCGTTTGCCGCATGGGCGACCACGTCGTGGCGGTAGATGGTGCCTGGCGAGGCGATGAGGGTCCAGTGGTTGGCGTTGCCGCCGCCGTAGGCCCCGTAAGGGACACCGCCGCCGGGCAGGCCCTCGTTGGGGTCCGACGAAATGCCTTCATGGCTGCTGGCGGTCGTGCGGGAGAAGTCGAACCAGGTCGCTCCGCCGGATGCTCCGTACCAGAGGGTTTCGTAGCCGTTCTGGATGCCGGTGCTCGAGCCGGATGTGTCGGTGCTGACCAGGTTCACCCGGAAACGGGTCTGGCCCCAGCCGTTGGCGTCACCGAGGGACTGGCCCCAGGCGAACGGGCCTGGGTAGGTCAGCACGATCTTGGAGGTGGTCGTGCTCCAGCCGCCGTTGGTCAGCGCCGCGTTCTTGGCCTTGACCGTGTAGTTCAGGGTGGCGCCCTGGGCGTTGGCCATGTTGTTCCAATTGATCGACGACCCGGTCTGGGCGTGGTTGAACGTACCCATGGAGGCGCCGTCCTTGTCCAGCTCGTACGTGCAGGTCGAGGACGTGCAGTACCGGTCCGCGGACGCCTGGTTGACGTCGATGGTCTGGCTGCTCGAGAAGTCAGCGCTGTCGTTGGACAGATCCGGTGCCCGGGTGACGGTCAGCGGAGGGGCCGGCGGCGCCTGGGTCAGGGTGGCCTTGAGGGAGTAGGTCTTGCTGACACCGGTCGCGTTGTAGGCGATGACGGCGTAAAGGAACTGGGTGCCCGCGGCCTGGGGATCATCCAGGGAGGTGGCCGTGGTGCCGCCGGAGTTGGTGGCGCAGGCCCCGGTGATGCAGGTCGGGGTTCCCGCACCGACCGTGTAGCGCTGGGCCAGGTATCCGGTCGCGGATGCTGCCGCAGCCCATTCCAGGTGGTTGGTGCCGGTGAAGTCCCGTGTGCTGCCGGGGGCCAGGGACATCGGGGCCATGACAGGGATGGGCGGGTACTGCAGCTGGGTGGCCAGGACCGGCTTGGAGGATGCCGCCGATTCCGGTGTGGGGCTGGCGCGGTCGGCGGTAACGTCTGCTCCGGCCGCGTCGGTACCGCGGGGGCCGGAGTTCACGGCCACCACGTAGTAGGTGTAGTTGGTGCCGTACGGGACGGTGTCCGTGAAGGTCAGGGACGTGGTGCTGCCGGCGAGGGTGGCCGCGCCGGAGTTGCCGGCGTTGTAGCGCCAGACCTCGTACCGGACGGCGGTGCTCACGGCAGGCCAGGTCAGGGTGTTCGTGCCGTTGACGTTGTCGGCGTAGGCGGCCGTGATCGAGGAGCTGACTGGGGCTGCCGGGTGGGTCAGGAACTGGATGGAGCGGGATTCGCTGGACTGTCCGGAGCGGGCGTTGGCGCGCAGGTACCACTCGTAGCGGCGGCCCCATCCTCCGGTGTCGAAGTTGTAGGACAACTGGCCGAGGGCCACCTGGACGTTCGTGAAGGCACCGGTACCGATCGGGGCGCCGTTGGCCACGTTGACTTCACGGTAGAGCAGCTCGTAGCCGGAGGTGCCGGTCACGGCGTCCCACGCGAGGCTGATGCGGGGGCCGGTCAGGGGTGAGCCGGTCCAGCCCGCAGCGGCGGCGACGGAGGGCACGACGGTGCTGGCTTTCAGGACCGGCTGGCCGATCTGGGGGCGCCAGACCAGCGGGCGGCAGGAGTCCGACGTGGTGCCGTCAGCGGCCTTTGCGAGGACGCGGTAAGTGGTCGAGTCGGTGACTCCGGCTGGGTTGGCCGTGTCTTTCCAGGTCGTCGTCGGGTCGGCCGGGGTCGCGGCGACGGTGGCGTTCCGGTAGATGACGTAGGAAGTGGCACCAGGAACGGCAGTCCAGGTCAGCTCGGGCTGGGTCGGAGTGGAAGCTGCCGTGAACGACACGGCGGGGCAGATCGGGGCGACAACGGTGCCGTCGGAGACGCCGGCGGAGGTGTTGCGCGGGGCGGCCGAGGTCGAGTTGGCGTAAAACTGCGGGGCGACGGTCGCGGCGGCAAGGCTGATGTTGACCAGCTTGACCTGGTTGGTGTTCCCCGCCGCGGTGGTCAGCGGCGCGACGGAGGTGTCGATGACGTTTCCGGTGGCACCGGAGTAGGCGAAGATCGGTGTCCCGGTGGCGGACATGTCCGCGATCAGTGTCATGGTGGTCTGCGTGCCGTCACCGTTCGGGGCTGACGCGGATGGGACGCCGGTGCTGATCCACAGCCCGGGATCCGGCATGTAGCTGCCGGTGTAACCGGACCAGGTCTGCTGGTAGTAGGCATTGCTGGCCTTGACCCAGCGGGTCATCACCTTGTTGCCGGCGCCGTCCACAGAAGCGGTCATCAACTGATCCGGCGCGGCGTACAGCACCGGGTCGGAGACCTGGACGTTCTGGGCGGTCCGGTTCAGCGATTCGGTGACACGGCTGGTCCGGTCCTGCAGCACGGAAGAGCTGGCCGTCGTCGTGCTGACGTGGCCGAAGTAGGAGACTCCGCCGCCGATGAGGATCGCACCCATGGCCATGCTCAGCATCGTTTCGGCAATGCCGAAGCCGAACTGCTTACCGAAGATTCTGAATTTCAATGCCATACCTTTCCTGTGTGCGGCCGGCCGTCATTCTGGCAGCATCACTGGGGAACATGCGTAGGTATTCCAAAGAGGGCCCCCGCTAGCTGCGCTTGCCTGCAGGCTGCTTGTAATCAGTCAGGAACCAGATCTCCCGGCTGTAGAGGGCGACATCCTTGGTCGCGTCGTTGCCCAGCGGGTTGACCGGTACTGCCCCTGCGAAGGACCCGGCGACGTTGACTGTGTCGCAGGCCAGGGATCCGGTGAACGTCAGTCCCTTGACCGGGTCCCGGAACGGCGAGGTGGTGCAGGCCCCGGCGGGGGCGAAGATGAAGGTGTTGTTCAGCGTCATCGGGCCGGCGGAAGCCAGCGTCGTGTTGAAGGTGACGGCACCGCTCGTGTAGATGTTCAGGGCCGTGCCGGCGGTGGCTGCCTGGGCGCTGTCGTTGAAGACGACAGGCCCGGTAACGAAGGCGTTGAACGCTCCGCCTCCGATGATGGTGGTGGGGACATCGAAAGTCATGGAGGAGTAGCAGCCGACGTTGTCGTTGGCGTTGATGACACCGCCGCTTCGGGACGCTGTCCAGGGTGCCGGGGCGGCACCGCCGCAGCGGACGAGGTTGTCGGTAACGAACTTCCCGTCCAGGCCGATGCCGGCGGGGATCTTGGTGGCCCCGTCAACGTTCAGGTTCGCTGCCTGCCCGCCGTAGAGCAGGTACGCGGCGGTGGAAGGTGACGTCGTGCCGCCGTAGTTCGCCAGATCCAGCGGCCCCGGGCCGTTCACGCCGACGGTCCCTTTCAGGAATGGGGTCGCTCCCCCGACGCCGGCGCCGTTCTGGACCTTCACGGACCTGCCCAGGACGGTGTGGGTGAAGGCTGCCGCGGGGCTTTCCTCGTACTGGAGTTGGTTGTCCGGCATGACCTTGAAACCGCCCACGTTCAGGGACCCGGCGGTGGCGGTCACGTTGCGGGTCACGTTGCGGAATTTGCCGGTGGCGCGGATAACAGCCGTGCGCCCGCCGCCCAGGCCGGGGGTGATGTTCCCGTCCAGGTACCAGGTCCAGGTGCCTTGAGGTGTGGATCCGGACTTGACGGTCCCGGCCGTCGGGAAGGATGCCGCCGCCTCGTTGAGCTGGTAGACGGCGTCCTGGATGGCGATGTCGGCCAGCTGGCCGGATTCCACGAAGTCCCGGGACATGGCGGCGGTTTTGATGGTCCGTCCGGTGGTCGCGGTGGACATATAGGTCAGGCCGGCCAGCAGAAGGAACATCACCATGGCGAAGGCGATGGCAAAGCCCTTCTGGTTGCGTCCGCCCTTGGAGAAAGCCGGCACGGCGCGGGCCAAGCGGGCCAAGCTCATCAGGAACCTCCCCGGACACCGGAAGGGGCGGCCTGGTCGATCCCCGGGGTGAGGATGGCCTGGTGGTGGATGGTGTGGACAGATTGAGCGCTCGTGTCACCGGCCCGGTCCTGCCAGGAAGCGTCAATATTGAGGGTCTTCGTCCCGTAGGACGTGCCGTCGACCGGGGCCTTCGTCCATTTGATGGAACTCGTCAGGGTAACGGCCAGTCCGTGGAGAGTCACAACGGAGGATGCCGCGAAGCTGCCGCCCTGGACTATGGAGCCATCGGTCGGAGGAGTCCCGGGAGTCACAGGGTTGCCTGCGATTCCGACCGTGGACCAGGGCGCTGCACGGGCTTTTTCAATCAACGCAGAGGAGGCCTGGTCTGCGACGGTCTCGCTCACAGAGACTTTCATGATCTTGTTGGCGTTGATGTAGGCGCCGCTGAAACCGGCGATCAGGGTGAAAGTCATCGCCATGGCAATGATGACCTCGACGAGGGTCTCACCGCGTTCGTTCCGGAACGGACCGCGCAGGAACCGGCAAACAGGACCGGAACAGGGAAGGACCCGCGCTGCGTGTGCTGCTTGTGCCGTGCGTGGCATCATTCCTCGTTCCGGTCCTGTTGGTCTGACGGTGGATCTGATGGAACCTCAGGACGGAGCCGGCCACTGATGGCCGCCTCCGTCCTGAGTCGTGCTAGCTGACGCGCTTGACGGCGAGAATGCTCGTCGCGTTGTCGTACTTGATCGTGTAGTTGGGCGTCTGCGTGGACGTGGCGGTGATGGTGTAGCCGGTGGAGCCCACCACGGTGGAGCTCAGGGTGGTGGTGGGGTTTTTGACGGTGGCTGCAACGGAGGCGGCGACGTCACCTGCGGCGTAGATGCTGGTGCCGGTCAGACCGTGGTCGGACTCGACGAGCAGCTGGGCGCTGGAGATGTCGTTGATGACGTTCTGGACGGCGGCGCGCTCCATGTACTTGCCGAACTGGGGCACGATGGCCAGGGCCAGGATGGCGATGATCGCCATGGCGGCCATGGTTTCAATCAGGGAGAAGCCGCCTTCGCGGTGGCTCTCGGAGGTACCCTTCAGACGCGCGCGGGCGGCGGTGGGGCTCAGGAACTTGAAGAAGGTGGGAGTTTTCACGAGGTGGCCTTTCATGGGCGGATCGTTTGTGAGGCGTTGGTGCGGCGGTCTTACGGGGGAACATGCGTAGATTCCTGGCAACGGCTGTACGGGAACCGAAACGGGAGTGGAATCGGAAT
>DASWAW010000032.1:0-1792 GCA_036390955.1 Arthrobacter sp. | reverse complement strand
GCTCTGGACGGTCCTGGACCTGACCGGGATTTTCGATCAGGTCGATGGCCTGCTCGGGACCCTGGCCGGCTCCGAAGGCGGCGGCTTCGAATTGAAGAAGGTCGCCTCGCTGGGACAGGTGGCGTCCTTCGCCACCATCATCGCCGTCATCAATGTGGTCCTGCTGACGGCGCTGTCGATGCTCTCGGCAGTGTTGTACAACATCTCCGCCACCCTCGTGGGCGGCATCGGCGTCACCCTTACGGACGACTAGAACCCGTAGTTTTCCCGGACTTTTCCCGGGGAAATGCCTCGATTTGAGATCGGGCCGGGATGTGCTGTACAGTCATATCTCGGCCCGATGAGGCATCGGGGCGTATAGCTCAGGCGGTTAGAGCGCTTCGCTGATAACGAAGAGGTCCCAGGTTCAAGTCCTGGTACGCCCACGGAATCTGTACAGATTCAAGTGGAGGTTCGGTTGATATTTGATTATCGCCGAATCGGAACGGGGTGCATGTGAAGAAGTTGCTCGTTGTTGCAGCTACGATCGCAGGCGTCCTGCTCTACAAGAAAGTGCAGGAATCCGAGGCCCGGAAAACGGTCTGGAGCGAATCAACCGACACGGTTGACTAGCCCGGATTCCCCGGATCGGGAGCTGGAATACGGCTCATCGAACTAGGGTATGATAGTCCGGTTGCTTCTTATGGGGGCATGGCGCAATTGGTAGCGCACCTGCTTTGCAAGCAGGGGGTTCGGGGTTCGAGTCCCCGTGCCTCCACCATAAGGAAAGGCCCCGGACCGCGGAAACGCGGTCCGGGGCCTTTTGCATGCCCGGGAACTTTCCCGCCCGGATCCTCCAGTCACCGGGACATGGTCACCGAAATTTTCATGTCAGCGGCCAAAATGTGTGTACGGCGTGGGGATGTCACCGTCGGCCGCCGGCCTCAGTCCTTGGGCTTCGCATAGCCTTCCATGCCCTGCCAGTCGATGTAGACATAGGGCTCGTCGCCGACGACCCAGGCATCATGGCCCGGCGGGATGATGCCGAAGTCACCGGGTCCGAACTCGGTCTCCTCGCCGTCGTCCATAACGACCTTGAGATGGCCCGAAACGGTGTATCCCCGGTGGGCAACCATGCAGCTCTCCGTCTGGGCGATTGGCTTGACGTGCTGGGACCACTTCCAACCGGGCAGGAACGTCGCACGTGACACGGCGCCGGCGTCGAGATTAACGAGCTCCACCTTTCCCATCCCGTCTTTGACGGGGCGGGTTTCCTCCGGATTGTCCAGGCTCTTGCGGATGGTTGAAGCCATGATGGTCTCCTTTATGGATGATGGTGAGACCGGATTTAAGAGTGTCACCGCCGCCTGTCCCGGTCAAGGATGCAGTTGCCTCCGGTGGCAGCTCCGAGTCCCCACTACTGTGGGACCGTGAACTTCTTCCTTGCCGCCCTGGGTGTCCTCGGCGTGGCCGCCTCTGGGCCGCTCATCGCCGCAACTCTGGGGGCCACCTCGGTCAGTGCCCTGGCGATCGCCTTTTGGCGCAACGCGATCGGATCAGTCGTTATGGCCGGCCCCGTACTGGTCCGGGATCCGCGCCAGTTCGGCAGGGTCACTCGCGGGGAGTTCGGCTGGTCCCTGGCGGCTGCCGTCGCGCTGGCGTTTCACTTCGCCTGCTTCATCACCTCCCTGCAGTTGACGTCCGTCGCGGCGGCCACCGCCCTCGTCTGCCTGCAGTCCGGCTGGATCGCCATATTCCAGCTGTTCCGGGGCGTCCGGCACCGCTGGCCGGTCCTGGCGGGCCTGGGGATTGC
>DASWAW010000031.1:0-3820 GCA_036390955.1 Arthrobacter sp. | reverse complement strand
TCCGAGATTCCCCTGGACGTGGCACTCCCCCAGCACACCGTCCTGCTCGATAAGAACGGCCAGGAATTCGCCCGCTTCTTCAGCGAAAACAGGATCGACGTCAAGCTCTCGGAGATCTCCCCGGCCTTCACCGATGCCCTGCTGGCCACGGAGGATGCCCGCTTCTACACGAACGGGCCCATCGACATCCCGGGCACCGTCCGGGCCACCATCAACAACGCCCGCTCGGCCCAGGCGCAGGGCGCCTCCGGCATCACCCAGCAGCTGGTAAAGAACCTCCTCGTGGCCCAGTCCGGCGAGACGGCCCTCCCGTCCCGGGACCTGTACGCGAAGCTCCAGGAACTCAAGTTCGCCGCCGGCCTGGAGAAGAGGCTCACCAAGGACCAGATCCTGGAGATGTACTCCAACACTGTCTTCTTCGGCAACGGGGCCTACGGCGTCGAAGCGGCCTCGCGCGTCTACTTCGACACGAGCGCCAAGAACCTCACCAGGACACAGGGCGCGACCCTTGCCGGCATCCTCAAAGGTCCCGCCGCCTACGACCCGTTCAGCAACCCCGACGGTGCCCAGGGCCGCCGCGACACCGCTCTGTCCCGGCTCGCGGTGACCGGCAAAATCACCGACGCCGAAGCCGCCACCGCCACCACCGAGCCCCTGGGGATCAAGAAGGGCACCCTGGCCAACGGGTGTGCCGGTTCCACCTACCCGTACTACTGCTCGCTGGTCCGGGATGAAATCCTCACCGACCCGGCCTTCGGCGCCACCGCCGAGGCCCGGGCCGAGAAGCTCTCCCGCGGCGGCATGACCCTCACGACCGCCCTGGACCCGGCCGCCATGGCTTCCGCCCAGGACGCCGTCACCAAGGCGCTGGGCAACGACAACCGGGCCGCCCTGGCCACCGCGGTGATCAAGCCCGGCACCGGACAGATCGCGGCGATCGCGCAGAACCGCACGTGGGGCAACGGCCCCGGCCAGACCCAAATCGTCTACGCCACGTCCCCGTTCCAGGTCGGCTCGTCGATGAAGCCGATCACGCTCGCGACAGCGCTGGAACAGGGAATCCCGGCAACCACCAAACTCAAGGCCGACGGCCCGTACACCTCCACGACCCTGGACTCCCCGCCGGGCGGCTTTATCAACTACGGCGGTTACAGCTGGGGCACGGTGGACGCCCGCCGGGCCATCCAGCTGTCCCTGAACATCTACTTCATCCGGCTCATCGAACGCACCGGGGTCCTGCCGGTCGCCGACATGGCCGCCCGGCTCGGGGTCACCTCCCTGCCGAGGACCGGGCCGAACGCGATCAAAGGCCAGGAAGCGTCCCTGACACTGGGCGCCTACGAGATCTCCCCGCTGGAAATGGCCAACGCGTACGCCGTGTTCGCCGCCGACGGCATCGCCTGCCGCCCGGTCGCCGTCACCTCCGGGGTCCGCGCCGACGACGGCGCCAAGATCAACACCCCGGACCCGGAGTGCCACCAGGCCATCGCCCCGGCGGTGGCCCACACGGTCGCGGACATCCTTAAGATGCCGTTCACCGGCGACGGGACCCTGGCCGCGATGGGCGGACTCCCCGGACGGGAGGCCGGCGCCAAGACCGGTACGACCAACGACTTCGCCGCCAACTGGATTGTCGGGCTTGTCCCGCAGTACGCAACCGCCGTCTGGCTCGGGGACCCGCGCGGCGGCACCCAGTACCCGCTGACCATGGTCCACGCCTACGGCCGCGACTACTTCAACCTCACCGGTAGCGAAGTCGCCGGTCCGGTCTGGAAGGACCTCATGACGCACCTGACAGCCGGGCTGCCCGCGATTCCGCTGCCGAAGGCCGATGACGTCGCCACCAGCTCCAGTACAGCCCGCACCGTCCCGGATGTCCGCGGCCTCGCTGTCAGCGAAGCGGAAACCCTGCTGCTCCAAAACAACCTGGCCCCGGACATCGCCGAGAAGACTGCGGACCCTAACCCGCTGCTGGCCAAGGGCATCGTCACCGACCAGACCCCGGCGGCCGGCAGCACATTCTCGTACCGGGAAAAGGTCAGCATCACCCTCAGCCAGGGCAGCGACACCACCATCAAGCTCCCGGAACAGAAGTAGGACCCATGGGAATCACCCTGAAAACGTCAACCGCGGCCATTGCCGGCACCGTCACTGTCACCGCGATCGCGGGCCTGACGACCCTGGCGATGGTCCTGATCGGGCTGCCGCCTGCGGCCGTGCCGGCCCCGCAGGCCGCCGCTGACCGGAACGCCGTCACTGCCGAATGGAAGCAATCCCCCGCTATTGGTGTGCTCACCGATGCGCTGAACAACCCGCCGGCCGGCTGGGCGGCGCAAGGTGACCCGCAGCAGCTGGTCACCGCACCGCTGCCGTACTCATGCCCTCTGGCGGGCCTTGCCCCGTCCGTGTCCCTGGCCCGGACGTACACCGCCGGCAGCGCACGATTCCAGGTCATCACCCTCGCGTACACAGCCGGTCTCGGCGCCGAAGCCATCCAGAAGCAGGAAGCGAACGCCTACGTCTGCGCCGGTCCCGACACGCCCCTGTCCCTCTCCGGGGCGAACGGCCCGGGGGCCGACGCGAAGCTCGCCACCACAACCCGAGGTGGCGTCCGCGCCGCCGTCCTGTCCTCCCGCCGCGGCGACGTCATCACCTACCTCACCGGTTCCCCGACCGACCCGCTGCAGAACCTCGCGAAAGCCTTTGATGACGGGCTGACAGGCAAGCTGGGCCCGGTCTGCGCGAACCAGGGATCCACGGTCGCGGACGGGACCCGGTCGCCGTGGTCCGCCGCCGGGTACAGGCAGTACACCGAGGACGCCACCGTCTCCATCGCCGACGTGCCACTGCCGGCCACCGCGCCGACGGTGTCCCCGGGACTCTCCGGCCCGGCCCTTGCCCCGGCTCCGGTAACACCCGCGTCGCTCGAACGGGTATCCATTCCTGCCCCGGGGCTGGTCAATCACACAGCGACGCCAATGGCCCAGCCGGCGTTCGCCGTAGCTCCGGCCATGCCGGCCCGGGTTGCCGAACCGGCGGAACCGGCGGCGCCCGCGGCCAAAGCCACCCTCGACAAATCAGCACAGGTGCCGGCAAACGACGCCCGGGGTCCCGGCTGCGGCTGGTCCTTCACCGGCATGAAGCCGCTTGCCTTCGATGACGCGGCGGCCGCGGCCGCCCGCACCGCGCTGCTCACAGAGACGAAAGTGACACTGGAGACGGGCGCCAAGGCATGGCAGGCCAGCGTCCTCGCGTACTGGACGGACTACGCCGGGTACAAGACCGCTGCAGCAGCCTACAATGCTTATGCGGCCAGGGTTGATGAGGTCAACAAGGCCTGGGCTCTCATCGGGATCTCCTGGGACAATTACAACAAGGCCCTCCAGGACCGGGCCGAAAAGATTACCGAACGGGCCGACTTCATCGCCCGCCAGGACGCCGCACGGAAGGCATACGAGGCGAAGGTGGCTGCGTGCGCGGCTGCTCCGACACCCTCCCCGACACCGTCCGCCAGCCCGTCGGCGACTGCCTCCCCGAGCCCGACCGCATCGCCGTCACCCAGCCCAACAGCAACACCGTCCCCGAGCCCCAGTGCGCAGCCGGGATGCCCTGCGGACCGGCCGGCCATTCTGGACCAGGCAGCACCGGAAGTTCCGTCCGAACCCGTGCGCCCCGCCGACCCGGCCAAAGGCTAGGCGGGGAGCCGGCGCGGGAACTCCGCACACATGAGGTCCATGACGAAACTTCCTGAACTATCGATCTCCGGCGCCGGCGCACACCGTATCTGGATCCGGCTTGAACCGGTCCGTCACCTCCCGTC
>DASWAW010000030.1:0-7800 GCA_036390955.1 Arthrobacter sp. | reverse complement strand
CGCCGACGCGTACGGCTGGGATGAAGAGCAACGACGGCGGCTGCCCGACGTCGGGATCGACGCCACGGCCCTGAGCTACGAGCGGATGCGGCACAACGCGCGCGTACTCGGCGGCGGCTGGGCCCGGATGTGGGACCAGGGAGTGGGCGGCATGATCCTCCGCCGCGGCAGCTGGCTCGAGGCCAACGCCGGCCGGCTGGTAGCGGCCCTGACGGACGAGGCGCCGACCCGCAGGCCCGGACCCGCTGACGAAGGAGCCTAGGCCCCGTAGTACATGCGGCCGGAGGTGGTGACCGCCACCCCCAGGGCGATGACCACGATGGCCAGCACCGTCAGCACGATCCCCACGTACCCCAGCACCAGGCCGGCAATGGCCATGCCCCTGCCCGAGGGCTCGCGCTTGAGGGCCAGGTGCCCGAGGATGACCGCGGCGAGCTGCGGCAGGAGGAAGAAGCCCAGCCCCACGAATGCGGCAATGCCGCAGCACAGGCTGGCGATGCTCAGGCCTTTGGATTCCGGCGGCACACCGTAATAGCTGGGCGGCCCGTAGGCATTGAAGGGGCTGCCCGGCTGGCCATACTGCGGAGGCGCACCGTAGGGCTGCTGGCTGTACGGCTGCTGGGCTGCCGCGCCGGAGGTCGTCCCGTACGGATCCGTGGGCTGGTTGTAGCCGGGTGCGGTCCAGCCGAACTGCTCCCCGGAAGATCCCTGCGCCCCGTACGGCTGCTGGCCGTGGCCCGGCTGCTCGAACTGCTCGAACTTCGCCGTCGCCGGCAAAGTCGGCGGCGTCGGCGGCGCAGGAACGTCGGGTTCCTGCGCTGGAATGTACGACGGCGGCTGGTATCCCTCCGGTGTCCCGTCCTTCTCCGGTTTCGGCTGGTCAGTCATGGTTTCCCCCTCTGGCGTCTCTGGATTCAGCCTACCGCCGTCCCCGTTGCACCGGGCAGGATATTTCCGCGTCATAGGGCCCGTAATCATGTCGCCTTCCACGCCGGTCTGGCATGCTGGTGCCATGGCTAGCCGCGCGGGCACTGTTGCCCAACCCCAAGACCTTGTTGATCTCACTGCGCTCCTGGATGCGTACTACGACGTTTCCCCCGATCTGGGCGACCCCGGCCAACGGGTGGCCTTCGGCACCTCGGGGCACCGGGGCTCGAGCCTGAAGGCCTCCTTCAACGAGCCCCACATCCTTGCCATCACCCAGGCGATTGTGGAGTACCGGGCCGGACAGGGCATCACCGGGCCGCTGTACCTCGCCAAGGACACCCATGCCCTGAGTGAGCCGGCACAGAATTCCGCCCTGGAAGTCCTCGCGGCCAACGGCGTCAACGTCCTGATCGACGCCCGCCACGGCTACACCCCCACGCCGTCGCTGAGCCACGCCATCCTGACGCACAACAACAACTCCCCCGCCGGGGCCCCGCAGGCGGACGGCATCGTGGTGACCCCCAGCCACAACCCGCCCGGCGACGGCGGCTTCAAGTACAACCCCCCGCACGGCGGACCCGCTGACTCGGACGCCACCGGGTGGATCGCCAACCGCGCCAACGAACTGCTGGAAAACGGACTGCGCGGGGTGAAGCGGATTCCCATCGCCGAGGCCCTCAGCGCCGGCACCACGGGCAAGTTCGACTTCCTGAGCAGCTACGTGGACGACCTTCCCTCCGTCCTGGACCTCAATGCGATCCGCGAGGCCGGCGTCCGGATCGGCGCGGACCCGATGGGCGGCGCGTCGGTGGACTACTGGGGCGAGATCGGCGAACGCCATCACCTCAACCTCACGGTGGTCAACCCCACCGTCGACCCGCAGTGGGCCTTCATGACCCTCGACTGGGACGAGAAGATCCGGATGGACTGCTCCTCGCCCTCGGCGATGGCCTCGCTGATCAACCGGATGTCTGTTGGTGCGGACGGGTCCGCACCCTTCGACATTGCCACCGGCAACGACGCCGACGCCGACCGGCACGGGATCGTGACCCCGTTTGTCGACGGGCAGGGGGGCCTGATGAACCCGAACCACTACCTCGCCGTCGCGATCGACTACCTCTACCGGCACCGGACCGGCTGGAACCCGAAGTCCGTGATCGGCAAGACCCTCGTATCCTCCTCGATCATCGACCGCGTGGCCGAAAGCCTGGGCCGCAAACTCGTGGAAGTGCCCGTGGGCTTCAAATGGTTTGTCCCCGGTCTGCTCTCCGGTGAGGGCGCCTTCGGCGGCGAGGAATCAGCCGGCGCCTCCTTTAACAAGATGGACGGCAGTGTCTGGACCACCGACAAGGACGGCATCCTGCTGGCCCTGCTGGCGTCGGAGATCACGGCGGTCACCGGCAAGTCACCCTCGCAGCTGTACAAGGGCCTCACTGACCAGTTCGGCGACCCGGTCTACGCCAGGATCGACGCCGCAGCCACCCGGGAGCAGAAAACAGCCCTCGGCAAGCTCTCATCGTCGGACGTCACCGCCACCGAACTGGCAGGTGAAACCATCACCGCCAAACTGACCGAGGCGCCGGGCAACGGGGCACCGATCGGCGGGCTCAAGGTGGTCACCGAGAACGCCTGGTTCGCGGCGCGCCCCTCCGGGACCGAGGACGTCTACAAGATCTATGCCGAGTCCTTCAAGGGAGCCGAGCACCTCAAGCAGGTCCAGGCCGAGGCCAAGGCGCTGGTGGACGGAGTCATTTCCTAGCTGACCGGCCGCGGGCCGGGACGGTCCGGCGCCCGCTCAGGCGGACTCTTCCTCGAGTCTGCCGGCGAGCACCGAGCGGTCCCGGCCCAGCGTCTTGGCCCGGTACAGGGCCGCGTCCGCGGAAGCGATCAGCGCGCCAAGGTCCACACGGCCGGGCACGGTGGATGCGATGCCGTAGCTGGAGGTGGGAAGGCGCGGGACCACCGGCGAGGACGAGGCATGGAGCCGGGCGCTGATGTCCGCGGCGATTTCCCCGGCCCTCTCCTGAGTCACACCCGGCAGGAGCATGATGAATTCCTCCCCGCCGTAGCGGCCCACCAGGTCGGTGGAACGCACCGTGGCGCTGCAGGCCTCGGCGAACGCCTGCAGCGCGGTGTCGCCGGCTGAGTGGCCAAATTCATCGTTGATGGCCTTGAAATGGTCCAGATCCGCCAGGATCAGCGACGCCGTGGTCCTGCCCCGGTTGAGGCGGCGCAGTTCGTCCTCGGCGAGGTCCATGAAGGCCGTGCGGTTCAGCAGCCCAGTGAGCCCGTCCACCGTGGCGCGTGCGCGGAGGTCACGGGTCTGCTGCTCGTAGCTCAGTTCCGCCATCGTGAAAGACGCCACCACCATGATCACCGCCGAAAAGATCGTCGTCGTCACCGAGCCGAAGACGGACTGGAAGACCGGCCCGTCACGCCCTTCCGCCAGAAAGACGGCGAAACGGCCCAGATAGAACCCGGCCAGGATGCCGGAGCCCACGGCCAGGGTGAGGTGCACACGCGAAAAGTGCCGGTCCAGCAGGAACAGCTCCCGGCAGGCGAGGCCGATCAGCAGACTCATGAAGCCCAGATAGGCGGGCGCACCGGACCACACGTTGGTGGCCGGCTGGTCCAGTACCGAGGCCACTGCGGTGACGGCCGGGGCGGCCGCGAGATACCAGATTCTCGGACTCGCCGTCCGCAACGACCGCGCCCCCGCCCAGATGCTGGCCGCACCCGCCACGAGAAGCACGTTCCCGAGCGGGTTGCCCCAGGCCTGGTGGGGCGTGCCGTCCAGCAGGTAGGCCGCATTGCCGGACAGGAACAGCAGCAACGCCAGGCACCACCAGCCGCTGTACGCCGAACGCGTCCGGCGGAAGGTGATGAAGTAGAAGAGCAGCAGCAGGGTCAGATCGACCACCGCCAAGGCGACCCGCAGGGTTGCGGTGTCAAGCATCATGTAGTGGCCCCCCGGTCCGCTCGCAATACCCGATTCGCGCCGACTCCGCGCCGCAAGTGACCTTAGTATTGCACCCCGCGGCAGAATTTGTGACCACTGTCTCGGATGTGACCCGGCCGGGACCCAGGGGCTCTTCGGTGAACGCTCCGGGGACCCTGTGGTTAAGGCCCCGGGGCGGACTAAAATGGGAAGCGGCCCCGGATGCGGCCTTGCGCTCAACCGCAGAATTGCGTCCCGAGTGCCTCCGGCCTGTCCCCCATGGTGCCGGAGGCACCTCCGCGCCGGAACAGCGCCAGTACCGGAGGCACCTCCGCGCCGGACCTGCGCCAGCGCCGCATTTCGGTCAGACCGTGCGGACGACGTCCTCGTAGGCAAACTTCGGCTTCGCGGCGCCCCAGGCGTCGGCGGCGGGCCGGCCGATGTTGACGACGAGGAAGCTCTTCTGGCTGCCGTCGGGGAAGAAGGCCTCATCGATCGCGGTGAAGTCGGCACCGGTCATGGGTCCGGCGGACAGGCCGAGGGACCGGACGGCGAGGATGAAGTAGCCGGCCTGCAGGTGGGCGTTGTTGTTGCCGGTGGCCGCGGCGAGCTCCGGGGCGGCGTCGTACATGGCCTTGGGCGCGTTGTAGCCGGGCAGGAAGTTGTCCCACTGCTCCTGCCAGGACGTGTCGTAGCTCAGGACGGCGACGAGGGGCGCTGACGCGGTCTTGGCGCGGTTGCCGTTGGCAAGGGTCCCGACCAGGGTGGCGCGGGCCTCCGCGGACCGGACGTAGGTCACGCGCAGCGGCTGCGAGTTGAACGCGGTAGGACCGAACTTGGTGAGCTCGTAGATGGCCCGGGCCTGCTCGTCGGTGACGTCGCCCGTGAAGGTGTTGGGGGTGCGGGCCTCGGCAAAGATGGCGTCCACTGCTGCGGCGTCGATTACTGCTTCGTCATGGGCGATAGTCATGGGCGTCCCTTTCGATGGGTGTGCCCGCCGGGGGCGGCGGCCACTCGTTCCTGTCTATGGTTGCAACTTCAACTTCTGTCTCCTGCTTCCCGTTTAGCCCCGTGACGTCCGGCACAGCGGCGCCGCCGGCGACGCATGCCTGAAACACCGGCGCGGTAAAGTTGCTCCGGAAGATTCCTTCCCGCCCCGCCACACATTCTCTGAAAGGCCCCGGCAATGAGCATGCTCGGTACCAAATGGAAGCTCCACGGCAACGGCAAGTCCATCCGCCCGGGCGAAGTCGTGAAGCCGGACGAGCGCCTTGCCTGGCCGCTGACCATCGGCGTCGGGATGCAGCACGTGGTCGCCATGTTCGGCGCCACCTTCCTGGTCCCGATTATCACGGGCATGCCGCCGGCCACCACACTCTTCTTCTCCGGCATCGGCACGCTGCTGTTCCTGGTCATCACCAAGGGCCAGGTGCCCAGCTACCTCGGGTCCAGCTTCGCGTTCATCGCCCCGATCATGGCCTCGCAGCAGCAGTACGGCGTCCCGGGCGCGCTCGGCGGGGTGGTGCTGGCCGGCGTCGGGCTGGCGATCATCGGCGCGGTGGTGCAGAAGTTCGGCGCCGGCTGGATCAACCGCCTGATGCCGCCGATCGTGACGGGCGCCATCGTGGGGCTGATCGGCCTCAACCTCGCGCCCGCTGCGAAGAACAACTTTGACGCGGCCCCGATCACGGCCCTCATCACCCTGGCCACGATCATCGTCACCAGCGTCTTCTTCCGCGGCATCCTGGGACGGCTGAGCATCCTGGTCGGCGTCGTGGTCGGCTACTTCGTGGCGATGATCCGCGGCGAAGTGGACTTCTCCAAAATGGACTCCGCCGCCTGGGTGGGGCTCCCGTTCTTCCAGACCCCCGAATTCCACCTTGGCGTCGTTGGCCTGTTCGTGCCGGTGGTGCTGGTGCTGGTGGCGGAGAACATCGGGCATGTGAAGTCGGTATCCGCCATGACCGGCCAGAACCTCGACGGCGTCTCCGGGCGTGCGCTGATGGCCGACGGCGCAGCCACCGTGCTTGCCGGCATGGGCGGCGGCTCCGGCACCACAACCTACGCGGAAAACATCGGCGTGATGGCCGCGACCAAGGTCTATTCGACGGCGGCCTACTGGGTGGCCGGTGCCTTCGCGGTGGTGCTCAGCTTCTCGCCGAAGTTCGGCGAGCTGATCGCCACTGTCCCGGCCGGCGTGCTGGGCGGCGCCGCGACGATGCTGTACGGCATGATCGGTGTCCTGGGCGTCAAGATCTGGGTGCAGAACAAGGTCAACTTCTCCAACCCGATCAACCTGACCACTGCCGCCGTCGCACTTATTGTCGGCATTGCCGACTACACCTGGACCATCGGCGACCTGGTGTTCACCGGCATCGCCCTCGGCTCCGCGGCGGCCCTGGTGATTTACCACGGCATGAAGGCGATCGCGAAGGTCCGCGGCACGGTTGCCGAGCCGGAAACGGAAGGCCCCGTGGCGGCGGCCGCGTCCGCCATGAGGCGTGCGCCGAAGAAGCGCCGCTAAGCACCCCCGGCGACAGCCAAGGGGCAGCCAGGCGGCAGCCACCCGTCAGCCGAAAGGCCGGGATCCAAGCACCGTCACGGTGCACGGATCCCGGCCTTCGCTGATCTCGGGGCCCCGGCGTCCGGGGTTTTAGCCGCGGGGCCCCGGCGTCCGGGGTTTTAGCCGGCGTCGAAGGATTCCTCGTCGTCGCTGTCCCGGTCCTTGGGGGCCTTGTCGTCCGGCAGGTCGGTTCCCGACCCGTCGGGCAGACCGGCGGCGTCCTGCCCGGGCTCCGAGGAGAAGGGCCGCCCGGCGTCGGGCTCTTCGGTGTTGGACTCGTCCATCTCCGCCTCCGAGGACGGCATGGCCACCTCGGAATTCTCTGTGGCGTCAGGGTCGTAACCGGGGGTAGTGCTGGCGTTTTCTGAACTCATTTGTTCCTCCGTTCCTCCGAAGCGTCCTGCTCCGGGTTCTCCTGCGCTGTCTTGGTCTGCGGCGCCGAACTGACTCAGGTCCGGCGCCCCGGCCGGGTAGGTTTCCCCGTCCGGGCTGTCCTGGCTCAGTCCTGCGGCGTCGAATGCTTCTTCCTCGCGGGGCTGGGCGAACTTCTTCGTGTCCCCGCCGGGCAGCTCCTGCTCCGCGGTGGGCGTTCCGTAGCCGCCGGCCTCCTCGATCGGTTCCTGCTGTTTCTCTTCAGTCATGCCGTCCTCCCTGCTGGTAGTTGACACTGGAAATAGTTTGTCGGAGCGCGTGCAGCTCAGAGGCCCTTGCCGCCCGTGACGGGCACTACGGCGCCGGAAATGTAGGAGCCGTGGTCGGAGGCCAGGAGCACGTAGGCCGGCGCGAGTTCCGCCGGCTGACCCGCTCGCTGCAGCGGGGTGTCCTGGCCGAAGGACGGCAGCTTGTCCGGCCACTCGGTCGCCGGGATCAGCGGCGTCCAGATGGGGCCGGGAGCCACCGCGTTGACGCGGATGCCCTTAGGGCCGAGCTCCTGGGCCAGGGCCTTGGTGAAGGCGACCTGCGCGGCCTTGGTCATGGCGTAGTCGATGAGCCCGGGCGAGGGTTTGAAGGCCTGGATTGACGCCGTCGTGATGATCGACGCCCCGGCTCTCAGATGCGGCACTGCGGCCCGTGCGGTCCAGATCAGCGAGTAGAGGTTGGTCTTGAAGACGCGGTCGAATTCCTCGGTAGGGAGCGACTCGAAGCTATCCCGGTTCTTCTGGTACGCGGCGTTCAGCACCACCACATCCAGGCGTCCGAACTCGGCGAGCGCGTCGTCGACGATCCTGGCGGCGAATTCCTCACTGCGCCCGTCGCCGGCGATCAGCAGCGCCTTGCGGCCGGTTTTGCGGATCCATGCGGCGGTGTCCTGCGCGTCGGCTTCCTCCTCCGGCAGGTAGGAGATGGCGACGTCGGCCCCCTCACGGGCGAA
>DASWAW010000029.1:0-17423 GCA_036390955.1 Arthrobacter sp. | reverse complement strand
GCACTGCCTGAACCCGTCCTGCATGGCCTCCTGCCCGTCGGGTGCTATCTACAAGCGGGTGGAGGACGGGATTGTCCTGGTGGACCAGGACAAGTGCCGCGGCTGGCGGCAGTGCGTCACCGGCTGCCCGTACAAGAAGATCTACTTCAACCACAAGACCGGCAAGGCCGAGAAGTGCACCTTCTGCTACCCGCGGGTGGAGGTAGGGCTGCCGACGGTCTGTTCGGAAACCTGTGTGGGCCGGCTGCGGTACCTGGGGTTGTTCCTGTACGACGCCGACGCCGTCACCGCGGCGGCCGCCGTTACCGACCCCCAGGAACTCTACGACGCCCAGATGGATGTGCTGCTGGACCCGAACGACCCCGCCGTCCAGGCCGAGGCCCGGGCCCAGGGCATCCCGGAGGACTGGATCGACGCCGCCCGGCGCTCGCCGGTGTACGCCCTGGCCAAGGTCTACAAGGTGGCGCTGCCGCTGCACCCCGAATACCGGACGATGCCGATGGTCTGGTACGTGCCGCCGCTCTCCCCGGTGGTGGACCTGCTGCGGGACCAGGGGCACGACGGCGAGGACGCCGGCAACCTGTTCGGCGCCATCGACGCGCTGCGCATCCCGGTGGAATACCTCGCGGAGCTTTTCACCGCCGGGGACGCGGACCGGGTCACCGCGGTGCTGAAGAAACTCGCGGCGATGCGCGCCTACATGCGCGGCATCACCATGGGCAACGACCCCGATGATTCCATTCCCGAGGCCGTGGGCATGGACGGGCAGACCATGTACGAGATGTACCGGCTGATGGCGATCGCGAAGTACGAGGAGCGGTACGTCATCCCCAAAGCGCACGTTGAACAGGCCCATGACCTGGAGGAGATGGGCTGCTCGCTGGACTTCGACGGCGGCCCGGGCATGCAGGACTCCTCCCCCTTCGGGGAGGCCAGCGGCAGGCCCGTCCCGGTGGCGGTGGAAACCTTCAACGCCCTGCGGGACCGGCAGACCTCCGGCGAGGCCCCCGGCGAAACAACCCTCCGCGGACGGGTGAACTTGCTGAACTGGGACGGCACCGGGGCCCCGCCGGGTCTGTTCCCGGAAAAGGCGGCCGTCCCGGAGAAACCGCCCGCCCCCGGTGTGCCGGCGGCGGGGGAACGGCCGTGAGCCGGCGGGAGCAGGTGGTCTACCTCGCAGCTGCCTGGTGCCTGTCCTACCCCGACGAGGACCTCATCGGCCGGGTGCCGCTCATGCGCGCCGCGCTGGGCGAGTTCCCCGGCGCCGCCGCGGACTTCCGGGAGGTGCTGGATTCGCTGGAATCCACGCCGCCGATGGAGAGCCAGGCCCACTACGTGCGCGAGTTCGACCTCGGCAAACGCCACGCCCTGCATCTGTCCTACTGGACGGACGGGGACACGCGGCGCCGCGGAGAAGTCCTGGGCAACTTCAAGAAGACCTACCGGCAAAGCGACATCCTGGTGGACACCCACGGGGAACTGCCCGACTACCTGCCGATGGTCCTCGAATACGCCGCCCGCGTGGACCTCGCCGCCGGCCGCGAGCTGCTGACCCGCTTCCGGGCGAGCCTGGAGATGCTCCGCTTCGGGCTGCTCCGGGACGGGCTCCCGCACGCCCGGATCCTGCAGGCCATCTGCGCCACCCTGCCCGGGAAATCCCCGGCGGACGAGCAGGCCGTCATGCGGATGGCCGGCTACGGCCCACCAACCGAAGCGGTGGGCCTGGACCCCTACGATCCGCGCCTGCTGCCCGTGAAGGGGGCCTGAGCATGCTTGCATCCGAAGCCGAGCCCGGAACCGCCGTTGACATCACCGCCCTGGACATCGTTCTCTGGGGCGTGCTGCCCTATGTGATGGTCGTCGTCCTGGTCGGCGGGCTGGTTTGGCGCTACAAATACGACCAGTTCGGCTGGACCACCCGGTCCTCCCAGCTCTACGAGTCCAGGCTGCTGCGGATCGCCTCACCCTTGTTCCATTTCGGCCTGCTCGCCGTGATCGCGGGCCACTTCTTCGGCCTGGTCATTCCGATGGCCTGGACCCAGGCGGCGGGGATGAGCCAGGAGTTCTACCACTTCAATGCCCTCCTGGTGGGCGGGATCGCCGGGGTGGGGACCCTGGGCGGGATTCTCCTGCTGATCTACCGCCGCCGCACCACCGGGCCGGTCTTTATGGCCACCACCCGGAACGACAAGACGATGTACGTGGTGCTCACCGCGGCCATCGTGTTCGGCCTGTGGACCACCCTGGCCAGCGTCTTTGAAGGCGAGCACGGGCACAACTACCGCGAAACGGTGGCCCCGTGGTTCCGCTCCCTGTTCGTCTTCCAGCCGGACCTGGGGGCCATGGCGGCGGCGCCGTTCTCCTTCCACCTGCACACCCTGGTGGGCATGGCGCTCTTTGTGATCTGGCCCTTCACCCGGCTGGTCCACGCCTTCACCGCGCCGTTCCACTACCTGTTCCGTCCCTACATCGTCTACCGCTCCCGTGACAGGGACCGGGACGGCAGCCGGGCAGGTGCCGCGGCCACGCGGTCCTCCGGCACCGCCGCCCGCCGCGGCTGGTCCGCCGTCGGAACCCGCGACCGGGACACCCGGAACCGCTGAACCGGGCTGAAGCCCGCACCAGAGAACGTCGAACTGAAAGGACACCAGTGGCCGGATCCACGCCCCTTCCTTCGGCCGTCCCCGCCGGGCGGACATTCAACCTCGTCCTCGCCACCTCCGCGTCGGTGGTGGGGTTCTGGGCCTGGAACTCCGTGGCCACCCTCGGGGCCTTCTACACGCAGAACCTGCAGCTGAACCCGGCCACCACCGGCGTGCTCGTCGCCATGCCGGTGTTCGTCGGTTCGCTGGGCAGGATCGTCGTCGGCACCCTGACGGATAAGTACGGCGGCCGGGCGATGTTCACCTTCGTGCTGCTGGCGTCCATCCTGCCGATCCTGCTCGTGGCTGTGGGCGGAACCCTGCGCTCCTTCGCCCTGGTGCTGTCCGCGGCGCTGCTGCTGGGCGTCGCCGGGACGGTCTTCGCCGTCGGGATCCCCTTTGTCAGCGCCTGGTATGAGCCGTCCCGGCGCGGCTTTGCCACCGGCGTCTTCGGCGCCGGCATGGGTGGCACGGCGCTGGCCGCCTTCCTGAACCCGCGGCTGGTCGCGGCGATCGGCTACTTCCCCACCCACCTGCTGATCGCCGCGATACTGGCCGGCATGGCGGCCCTGGTCTGGTTCCGGATGAAGGAAGCGCCGGGCTGGACCCGCAACAACCTCCCGGTCCTGCCCAAACTCCTGGACGCCGTGAAGACACCGGTCACCTGGAAAATGTGCTTCCTCTACGCCGTGGTTTTCGGCGGCTTCGTGTCCTTCGCGACCTACCTGCCCACCTACCTCAGGGACGTCTACAGCTTCGATCCGAGCGGCGCCGGGGCGCGCACCGCCGGTTTCGCGCTGGCGGCCGTGCTGGCACGGCCGGTGGGCGGCGTGCTCGCGGACAGGTTCGGGCCCAAACCCGTAGTGATCACCTCCCTGACGGGCGTCGCGGTCCTCGCCTGGGCGGTGAACCTGCAGCCCGACGGCGAAGTCCCCGCCGGCCTGACATTCGTCGCCATGGCGGCGGCCCTGGGACTCGGAACGGGCGGGGTGTTCGCCTGGGTCGGTGTGCTCGCCCCTCCCGGGAAAGTCGGCAGCATCAGCGGCGTGGTCAGCGCGGCCGGGGGACTCGGAGGCTATTTCCCGCCGCTGGTCATGGGAGCAACGTACGACGCGGCCTCGCACAGCTACTCGATCGGGCTGTCGCTGCTCGTGGCCACGGCGCTTGCCGCGCTGGCCTTCACCATCTTCTTCATGCCGGGCCGGGCGAAAGCGAAGGTCCTAGCCGCCTAGCCGGAGCCGCGGACCGCCGGGCTGCTAGCCGAAGGCCAGATGAGCCACCGTAAAGATCGCCAGCCCGGCGAGGGCACCCACCACGGTGCCGTTGATCCGGATGAACTGCAGGTCCTTGCCGATCTGCAGCTCGATCTTCTGCGAGGTTTCCTCGGCGTCCCAGCGGGCCACGGTATCGGTGATCACGCCCGCGATGTCCGAGCGGTAGGTCTTGACGAGGTACCCGGCGGCGTCGCCGATCCACTTGTTCACCTTGCCGGCCAGCTCGGGGTCAACCACCAGGCGGGTGCCGAAGTCGTGGACGGCGGCTTTGAACCTGACGGTCAGTTCGCTGTGCGGATCGTCGACGGCGGAGAGCAGCGCGGCTTTGATGGTGCCCCAGGTGCGGGAGGCCAGTTCGCGGATCTCGGGATCGCCGAGGACCTGGGCCTTGATGCCTTCGGCCCGGGCGATCATCACCGGATCGTGCTGCAGGTCCTGCGCAAGGTCCTTGAGGTACTTATCGATCGAGAGGCGGACCTGGTGCTGCGGATCGGACTGCACGGCGCGGGTGAACTTCAGGATCTCCACGTAGACCTTGTCGCCGACAAGACCGTCCACGAACGAGGGCACCCACGTCGGGGAACGGTCGGTGACCAGCCGGTTGACGGTGTCCTGGTTGTCCCGTACCCAGTCCACCGTGCGGTCCACGAGCACGTCCACCAGGGCGTGGTGGTGGCCGTCCTCGAAGATCCGCTGGGCGACCCGGCCCACCGGGGGACCCCACGGCGGGGCCAGCAGGTGCCGGCGGACCATGCCCTCGATCACGGCCTGGACGTCGTCGTCGTTGAGCACCGTGAAGGCGCCGCGGATGACGGCGGCGCCCTCCCTGGCGACGCGTTCGGCGCCGCCGGGTCCGGAGAGCCACGCGCCGGCTTTGCGGGCGATGTCGACGGAGGCGAGCTTTTCCTGGACCACCTGCTCGGAGAGGAAGTTGGTTTCCACGAATTCGCCCAGGGAGGCGCCGATCTGGTCCTTGCGCTGCGGAATGATGGCGGTGTGCGGGATCTTGAGGCCCATCGGGTACTTGAACAGGGCCGTCACGGCGAACCAGTCGGCGAGGGCGCCGACCATGCCGCCTTCGGCGGCGGCCCGGACGTATTCGAGCCAGGGGTACTGCTTTTGCAGGGCGAAAGCGACCACAAAGATGATGGCCATCAGGATCAGCAGCGAGAGCGCCAGCAGCTTCATTTTCCGCAGCGCCGCTGCCTTCGCAGCGTCGCCGGCGGCCACGGTGTCGCGGCGGCCGGGACGGCCGGCGGACGCTGCTCCGGCGCCGGCGGGGCCTTCCGAACGGGTACTTGGTTCAGTATTCACCTGCATGTGCCCAGCCTAGTCCCGCTTCGGCAGCGGCCGTCGGCTAACGTGTCAGCATGACGACTGACGAGTCCACCGCAGCCCGTCCACTGGTCTACGCCCACCGCGGTTCAAGCGAGGCCTTCGCCGAGCACACCCGGGCCGCCTATCTGCAGGCAATCGCCGACGGCGCCGACGGCGTGGAGTGCGACATCCACCTCACCCGGGACCAGCACGCGGTGCTGCTGCACGACGCCACCCTGGACCGCACCTCGGACGGCACGGGCCCGGTGGCGGACCGGACCCTCGAGGCCCTCCGGGAGTTGGACTTCTCCTCCTGGAAGGGCGCCAGGATCCCGGACGAATACGGTGCCAGGTCCACCCAGCTGCTGACGCTCCCGGAGCTGCTGGTCCTGCTGCGGGCCGCCGGCCGGGAGATCGGGCTGGCGATTGAGCTCAAACATCCCAGCCCCTTTCAGCTCAAGCTGGAGGACCGGGTCCTTGCGGTTCTCCAGGCCGAGGGCTGGGATCCTGCGACGTCCCGGCTTGGCAACATCACGGTGTCGTTCATGAGTTTCAGCCCGGATTCGGTGAAGCACCTGCTGAAGAAAGTCCCGGCGTCCGCCGTGTGCCAGCTCGTGGACGACGTCAACGTCGAAGAGATCCGTGAGGAGCTCGGCCTCGGGGCAATCACCGGCGCGGCGCTGGCGAACATGATGAAGGCTGCGCAATCCGAAGCCGAGCGGATCCTGGACGACTGTGAGACCGGGCTGGCCGGGCCCGGCATTGATTACGTCCGCGGGCATTCCCGGACGATCCGGCGCTGGCTCAACTCCGGCCGCCGCTTCCGGGTGTGGACCGTGGACACGGAGGACGACGTCGCGCTCTGCCAGCAGCTCGGAATCCACGAGATCACCACCAACCGGCCCGCGCAGGTCCTCGCGCAGCTGGCTGCCGGGTCGAGGAGTGCCAGCTAGGCGGGCAGCTGCCCGGCCTTAGGCTGCCAGGTCGCGGCGCCGCCAGCCCGCATAGCCCAGCGCCGCGAGAGCCGCCGCGGCCAGGACGAGGCCCGCCAGGCCCGGCACGGCCCCGGAGCCTACCGGGAGCAGCGGGGAGTGCCGGAACGGCGAGAGGTCCATGAGCCAGCCCGGGGCGTTCCAGAGCACCCCGAATTCGCCCAGGGCGACGAACGCCAGCAGCAGGCCCCAGACCGCCCCGGTCAGCCGCGGGGCCCAGCCAAACACCGCCAGCACCGCGCTGGTCACCACCCACGCGGCCGGGATCTGGGCCAGGGCGGCCACAGTGCTGCGGCCCACCAGCTCGGCGTCGTTGACGGCGGCGGCGGCGCCGACGCCGATCGAAACACCCGCCAGCAGAAGCAGCAAAGCGACCCCGGCCAGGGCGAACGCGAAGTGGCTGCTGGCCCAGCGGATCCGGGTCGTGGCCGTGCCGAGCAGGGCTTCGGTGTGGCCCGCGGCCTCCTCGCTGCGCAGATGGCTGGCCGAGGACACGCCATAGGCGGCCGCCAGCAGTCCCATGATGCTGATCTCGGCCGCCAGGAAGGCGTCCGTCAGGGCCTGCCGGCCGCCCAGCACCTTGATCAAGTCCTGGGCGTTCGGAGAACTCAGCAGCTCGGCCACGTTGCTGACCAGGGATCCGATGACCACGCCGAAAATGAGGAATGCCACGGCCCAGGCCAGCAGGACACGATGCTGCAGGCGCACCGCGAGGTCCCAGACGCCGGAGAGCGAACCGACGGCCGGCCCTGGGCGTTCAGCGCGGAGCCCGGCGCCCAGGTCGCGCCGGGCGCGGAGCGCAAAAGCGGCCGGGACCAGCACAAGGCACAGGCTGACCGGCAGCACCAGCACCCACCAGCGGTCCCCGGCGAACGCCCGGATCTGCTGGTTCCACCCGATGGGCGACAGCCAGGACAACACCGAGGGCCCCGGCTCGGCCAGGTCTCCGACGGCACGCAGCGCGTAGGTGACAGCGACGACGCCGACGCTGACTCCGGTGGCGGCCCGGGCGCTGGCGGTCAGCTGGGCCGCCAGGCCCGCCACGGCGCTGAACGCCATGCCGGTGGCCGCCCAGCCCAGACCAAACGCGAGGGAACCGGCGGCCGGCAACCCGCCGGCGGCCAGTGCGGCCGCTGAGAGCAACCCCAGCACGACATTGGCGCCGAGGCTGATCGTGAGGGCGGCCGTCAGCGGGGCGTCGCGGCCCAATCGACCGCCGCCGAGCAGCTCCAGGCGTCCGCTCTCCTCATCACTGCGGGTGTGCCGGATGGCGAGGATGACCATAAGGACAGCGAGGATGGCGGTCATGAACGCGGTGTATTTGATCAGCGAGAGGGCACCGATGGAGGTGGGATCGTAGATCCGTCCGAAGAGTGCCACCATCGAGGCGGTCGCGTTCACGGCGGTGGCGGCCTCGACGCGGCTCGCCACATCCGGGTAGAGCTCCGTTCCGGCCAGCGCCGTCGAGTAGGCGATCAGGGCGAAGCCGACGATCCAGAGCGGCAGCAGCCAGCGGTCCCGCCGCAGTCCGAGCCGGATCAGGGCACCCGTCCCGGCCAGGGTCTCAGGCATCGCCGGCCCGCCGTCCGCCCGGCCCCGGAACGGTGGAGCGGCCCGGCGAGGGGCCGACGGCGGCGGCGGGAACCCCGGTGGGGATGTCGCCGTAGTGGCGCAGGAACAGGTCCTCGAGCGTCGGCGGCTGGCTCGTGAGGGACGTCAGCCCCGCCGTCGTGAGCGCCTGCAGCAGGTGGTTCAGGCCGGCGGGCTCCACCTGGGCGTTGACCCGGTGGTTGGTGATGACAACGTCATGGACGCCGGGCAGGAGGTCCAGCCCGGGAGGCACCGCCGCGACGTCGGCGGTGACCGAGGTGCGGGTCAGGTGCCGCAGCTGCTCCAGCGGGCCGGTCTCCACCACCTTCCCGGCGCGGATGATGCTGACCCGGTCGGAGAGCGCCTCGGCCTCGCTGAGGATATGGCTGCTCAGCACGACGGTGCGGCCCTGCGCGCGCAGCTCGCGGACGCAGCCGCGGAACGCGTCCTCCATCAGCGGGTCCAGCCCGCTCGTCGGCTCGTCCAGCAGGAACAGCTCGGCATCGGTGGCCAGGGCCGCAACGAGGGCCACCTTCTGCCGGTTTCCCTTGGAGTAGGTGCGTGCCTTCTTGGTGGGATCCAGCTCGAACAGGTCCAGCAGGCGGTCCCGCCGGGCGCGGTCCTGGCCGCCCTGCAGCCGGCCCAGCAGTTCGATCACCTCGCCGCCCGTCAGGTTCGGCCAGAGGGCCACGTCGCCGGGGACATAGGCCAGCCGGCGGTGCAGGGTTGCCACGTCGCGCCAGGGGTCCAGCCCGAGCACCCTGATGGAACCGGCGTCGGAGCGCAGGAGGCCCAGCAGGAGGCGCAAGGTGGTGGACTTGCCGGAACCGTTCGGGCCGAGGAAGCCGTGGACCTCACCGGCGGCCACCTCGAAATCCAGCCCGTCGAGGGCTGTCACGGCCCCGAAACGCTTTACGACACCGGTCATTTCCACGACGCTGCTCATAGTCAACAAGGTACGCCGGATCGACGGGCAGCGACCCCTGCGGAAAGTCCTGTTTTCCGCGCCGCCGGCCGCGGTTAGCGGGGGCTCCGCGGCTGTGATTGAGTTGATCCATGCCATATCGCTGGTCCGGCCGGGACACCCAGACCCTATCCGCCGCGGCGATGAGCGCCCTGCTGCTGGCCAGTGCCGCGAAGCACTTCAGCGATCCCGGTTTCTTCGGACCCGTGGTTCCGGACTTCCTCTGCCGCGACGACACCGGCGAACAGCACAACACCCCCCTCGCCGTGCTGTCCCGCGAGGAATGGGTGGCGCTCAGCGGACTGCTGGAGGCGGGTGCCGCCGTCGGGCTCCTGATCCCGGTGACCCGCCGCGCCGCCGCCGGCTGCGTCGCGGCCATGTTCACCCTCTTCCTCGCCGGACACGTTGACGCCCTGCGCAGGGCCTACGGCCCGGAGGGTACGCCCGGCCAGCGCCGCGCGCACACCCTGCGGCTGCCGTTGCAGGCGCCGCTCATCGTCTGGGCCTGGAGCCTGCGGAAACCCGTCCCGGGGAGGCGCAAGCTGCGGCGGCCGGTCCGGCCATGAAACTCCTGCAGTCCCCGGCTGTCCGGGTCGGGCTTTCCATCAGCATCGCCACCGGTCTCTATGGCGTGTCCTTCGGTGCGCTGTCCGTCACCTCCGGGCTCGACTTCTGGCAGACCATGGCTTTGAGCCTGCTGCTGTTCAGCGGCGGCTCGCAGTTCGCCTTCATCGGCGTGGTGGCCGGGGGCGGCTCCGGCGTCGCCGCGATGGGGGCGGCCACCCTGCTGGGCATGCGCAACGGCATCTACGGCATGCAGGTCAACGCGCTGCTGCAGCCGCGGGGCTGGCGGCGGTTCGCCGCCGCCCACGTCACCATCGACGAGTCCACCGCCACGAGCACCGGACAGACGGACCCGGCCGAGCAGAAGCGCGGCTTCTGGACCGCGGGCCTGGGCATTTTCGTGCTCTGGAACCTGTTCACCGCCGTGGGCGCACTGGCCGGAGCGGCGCTGGGGGATCCCAAGCAGTGGGGCCTCGACGGTGCCGCCGTTGCGGCGTTCCTGGGGCTGCTTTGGCCGCGGCTCAAGGGCCGCGAACCGGTGGCGATCGCCGTCGTCTGCGCCCTGGCCACCGTGCTCGCCGTACCCTTCGTGCCCGCCGGCGTGCCGATCCTGGTGGCCGCTGTGGTGGCGGCGGCCATCGGCTGGTTCAGCCATGGCCGCAGGGACGAGGGCCTGGAACCGGACGTGGATCCTTACGCCGAACACGCGCACCCGCACGCGCGCCCCGCGGGAGATGCCAAATGACGCTGTGGATATGGCTGCTGCTCTCCTGCCTGCTGGCGTATGCCTGGAAACTGCTGGGCTACCTGGTCCCGGCCAGCGTGCTCCGCGATCCCCGGATGTCCCGGATCGCCGGGACCATGACCATCGGCCTGCTGGCGTCCCTGACAATCGTGAACACCGTGGCCGCGGGCCAGACGCTGGCACTGGACGCGCGGCTGGGGGCACTGGCCGCGGCCGGCATCGCCCTGGTGTTCCGGGCGCCCTTCCTCGTGGTCGTCCTGGCCGGCGCCGGCGCGGCAGCCGGACTCCGGCTGCTGGGCTGGGGCTAGCAGCCCCGCTGCCTCCCGCCGTACTGCTCCGTAACGGTCTTTAGTCCCTACTTGCCGTCAAGGCCCCGTGGGAGCATTCGGGTATGAGCGACAACGACGATCCGGTTACTCCTGCGCCCGGCAAGGGCCAGCACCCCAAGCCGCACGAACCGTTCGTTCCGCCCGGGGCAGAGTCCACCCGTGAGCTGCGGGAGATGGCCCGACGCCGGCGGGAGGCGGAGGAGAAGCTGCAGCACCACCTGCAGGAAGCCAAAGAGAAGCCGGCGGAGGATTGATGCTGAGAGCCCGGCTCTCGGAGCGACTGCAGGACCTGCTGCTGGACAGTGACGTGCTGGAGGATTTCCTCCGGCAGTTGGCCGGCCTGGCCGCAGAGTTCGCCGCAGCTGAAACCGGTCGCCCGGTGGACTGTTCGGTGCGGGTGGCTCGGAGGCGCAGGCCGCTTGCCCTGGCCGCCAGCGACCCCGACGCCCGGGTGCTGGACCGGCTGCTGGAGGACGCCGGGGAGGGCCCCGGGCTGGAAGCGCAGCAGACCGGGCTGGCCGTGCTGGTACCGGACACGACGATGGATCCCCGGTGGAGGCGGTACCAGCGGGCGGCCGCCCAGCGCGGGAGTCGCAGCATTCTCGCCGTTTCGCTGCTTGCGGACCGGGACGCCGCGGCCACCCTGACCTTCTTTTCGACGTCCCCCGAGGCTTTCGACGACGCCGCCGTCGCCGCCTGCCGGGCGTTCGCCGTCCGCGCCGCCACGGTTACAAGGCTGGCCCTCCGGTTCGACGCCGCGCGGAACGTGAACCGGGACCTGCTGCAGGCCATGCGGTCGCGGACCGAGATCAACCTGGCCACCGGCATCCTCATGGCACAGAGCCGCTGTTCGCAGTCGGAAGCGTTTGCGCTGCTGACCAAGGTCTCCAACACCAGGAACATCAAGCTCCGGATCGTTGCCGAGGAGATCCTGCGCAGGTTCGACGGCGGTGCCGCCGCCGCCGCCTTCAGCGCCTGAAGTCCTACCGCGGCGCTCCGAGGCCGGCGAGCCTGAGGATGAGCTGCAGCCCGTCGGGCGTCCCCGGCCAGTGCCGGCGCAGGGCCTCTTCGCCGGCCCGGGCGATCACGGCGCGCAGGACCAGCGCCACAATGATCACGTCGTCCGCATAGCCGATCACGGGCAGGAAATCCGGCACCAGGTCGATCGGTGAGAGCAGGTAGGCCAGGAGCAGGGCCAGCCGGATCCGCACCCCGGCACCCAGGGTCTTGTCAGCGACCAGCCGCCGCAGGAGTCTTAGCAGGTCCGGCAGCAACCGCAGCGCGTCCCGCATCGTCACGGTTTCGGGGTGCCGCCGCGCGTAGCCCCACAGCAGGAGCAAGAGGACCGCGTAGAGCAGCAGCAGGCCGCCGACTGCGCCGGCCACAGTTTCCCATGACACCGGGTCTAGCCGAGGACAGAGTCATACGCCGCGCCCGGCAAGGGCGACTGCGGCGGCAGCGGTCGGTGCGGGCGCTCGGTGCGGATGGCGTCCTCGACGAGGGCCACCGGACGGCGCCAGGCATCCGACCCTGCCTCCATCGTGTCCACGACGCCGATCAGCATGGCCAGCAGGCGGATCAGGTCCGTCATCGAAATGTCGCTGCGCAGGGTGCCCTGGCCCTGTCCGCGGCCCAGGAGGACGGCCACGGATTCGATCAGGTCACCCGTGATGCCGGTCAGCAGTCCGCGCCGGCCGGCGACGGCACCCAGGAGGTTGGCTTCCTCGCTGGCCACGCCCATGAGCGCGTCAATGACACGGAACAGGCCGTCGGCGGCGTCCGGTCCGGCGAGGGCCTCCTCGATGACGGGATCGACCAGGAGCCCGAGCTGCCGGTGCAGTGCCGCGAGGACCAGTTCTTCCTTGTCGGCGAAGTTCCTGAACAGCGTGGCCGGTCCGACGCCGGCCGTCACGGCGATGGTCTGCAACGGGACCTCGGGGCCGTGCTCCCGGAAGCACTGGCGGGCGGCGGTGATGATTTTGTCCACATTCCGCGCGGCATCGGCGCGGAGCGGCCTGCGGTCTGCTACCCGGTTCATTTGCCTAGGTTAGCAACGCAGAGCCGGGGCAGGGAGATTACTCCCGGGTATTGGTTAATGTGACGGGTCCGGGAGTATGCCCGGGGCTGGAGCGGAACACATCCACGCCGCCATCCACACCGCCGGGCCGCGCCCGGGCCGTGACAGACTGGTGCCATGTTGCTTGCATTCTCTGTCGCACCCTCAGGCCGTCCCGCGCGCACGGCGGACGATTCACCTGCCGGTTCCCCGGGCCTCCCGGCGGACGAGGCCTCGGTTCACGACGCCGTCGCCGAAGCCGTGCGGATCGTCCGGGAATCCGGTCTGCCCAACCACACCGACTCGATGTTCACCACGATCGAGGGGGAGTGGGATGAAGTCTTCGACGTCGTGAAACGCGCCACCGAGGCAGTCGGCCGCTACGGCAGCAGGGTCTCCCTCGTCATCAAGGCGGACATCCGGCCGGGCTTTGCGGGCGAACTCACCGGAAAACTGGACCGCCTGGAGCAGGCCCTGGGGGCCGCCCCGGACCCGGCCGCAGGCTAGGGTCCCGCCGGCCTACCGCCGGGACCGGTCAGCTGGAAGACTTGGGGCATGTTCGAGCATCAGCCCACCGCCCGCTGGACCGCCGTCGAGGACTTCCTGTCCGACGTCGTGGTCCGCCCGGACAACACCCTGAAACGTGCCGTCAGCACCGCCCTCGCGGCGGGCATGCCGCCCATCGAAGTCGCCCCCACCGCCGGCAAACTGCTCAAACTCCTCGTCCAGCTCTCCGGTGCCCGCCGCGTGCTGGAGATCGGGACGCTGGCCGGCTTCAGCACCATCTGGATGGCCCAGGGGCTGCCCGACGGCGGCCGGCTGATCACGTGCGAATACCTCCCCAAACACGCCGCCGTGGCCCGCGCCAACGTCGACTTCGCCGGACTGGGCCACCTCGTGGAGATCCGTGTCGGCGCCGCACTCGAGACCCTCCAGTCACTCGCCGACGAGGGCGCCGAGCCCTTCGATTTCGTCTTCATCGACGCGGACAAGGAACACAACCCGCACTACCTCGACTGGGCCATCCGGCTCGGCCGGCCGGGGACCGCCGTCGTGATGGACAACGTGGTCTGGGAAGGCGCCGTGCTGGACCCCTCCCTGGACACCGTCAACGCCCCCGGCATTATCGGCGCCCTGACAATGCTGGGTGAGGACCCGCGGCTGGACGGCACCGTGATCCAGACCGTGGGCTCCAAGGGCTGGGACGGCTTCGCCCTGGCGCGGGTGCTGTAGCCGCGGCGGATACCGCATCGGCAGGGCAGTCGCCGGCGGAATCCCGAAAGTGCTAAGTGTGCTTAGATTTAGGGGGCGGCCCCAATTTACCGGGCAGTAGCCCGGCTGGCAGACGGGACCGCCGACAGCAGCAGACGCACCTCGAAGGAGAACAGGCCACATGAACCGGACTCCCGATGCCCGGCGGACCCTCGCCGTGCGGATCAGATCTGCGCCCGAGGACCTGGCCGGCCTCAGCCCCCTGCTGGCGGCGGCCCGGACGGCCGTCGGCGACGTCCCTGCGCTGCTGGAGCTGGCCAAAGCCGCCGCAGCAACTGCCCCGCAGCCGGGTGAGGGCCGGACAGCGTTCCTGTGGGAAATCCTCGCTTCCGTCACGGCCATCGACGTCGCCGCCGGCCGGGCCATCGAACCCCATCTGGACGCCTCCGCGATCCTCGCCCAGGCGGCCGGCGCGGCGGCATCGGACGGCGGGGACCGCCTGGACGCTGACGGCGTCCGCTTGGACGGCGCCTGGGGAGTGTTCGCCGCCGAAGCCCCCGGCCTGCGGCTCGAGGCCACACCGGCGGAGGGCTGTTTCCTGCTGCACGGCGCCAAACCCTGGTGCTCCCTGGCCGCCCAGCTGGACCACGCCGTCGTGACCGCCCACCTGGACGACGGCGCGCGGGCGGCGTTCGCCGTCGACCTCCATGCCCGCGGCGTCAGCTTCGAGGATCCGCAGTGGACCAGCCGGGGACTCACGGAGATCCCCAGCGGCACCGTGCACTTCGACGCCGTTCCGGCCGTGCCGCTGGGCGGCCCCGGCTGGTACTACCGACGGCCCGGCTTCGCTTGGGGCGGCATGGGCGTGGCGGCCTGCTGGCTGGGCGGTGCCGTCGCGGTGGCCCGCGGCTTCAAGGACTCCCTGCTCAAGGCCGCCGGCGGTGGCCGCGAACCGGACCAATTGGCGCTCGCCCACCTGGGCGAGATCGACCGCACGCTGGCCGCCCTGACCGGGTACCTGGCCGGGACCGCCGCGGCGATCGATGCCGGGGAACTCTCCGGCACCGGCGCGTGGAGCGAGGCCCTCCGCGTCCGCGGCAACGTCGCCGCCGCCGTCGAACGCATCCAGACGCTGGTCAGCCAGAACCTCGGACCCGGCCCGCTCGCCTTCGACGCCGTCTACGGAAAACGCATGGCCGACCTCTCGCTCTACATCCGCCAGCACCACGCCATGCGCGACGACGCCCAGCTCGGTGCCCTCACACTCAAGGGGGACCACCCGTGGTGAGCTTCACCCACCAGGACACCGGAACCGGCGAGGACGCCTGGGCAGCCAGCGGGCTGGCCGCCCTCCCGGAGCTGCCCCTCGACGCCGGAGAACTCGCCAGGCAGGCGTTCATCATCCTGGCCGCGCACCCGGACGACGAATCCCTCGGGGCGGGCGGGCTGATGGCCCGGCTGCGGGCACTTGGCGCCCGGGTCACAGTGCTGTTGTGCACGGCCGGGGAGGCCTCCCACCCGGACTCACCGACCACGACGCCGGCACAGCTCGCCGCCGTCCGGCTGCAGGAATTCGGCGGCGCGCTCACACAGCTGCTGCCGCACCCGGACTGGCGGTTCCTCGCCCTGCCCGACGGCAAGCTCGCCGAGCACCGGGCGGAGGTGCGCGCCGCGCTGCAGAGCGCCATCGCCGAAGCAACCGCCTCGGGACTTCCCGCGGAGCACATCACCCTCGTCGCGCCCTACCGGCACGACGGCCACACCGACCACGAGGCCCTGGGCTCCGCCGCGGCCGAGGCCGCCGGCGCGGGGGGCCACGGGCTGCTGGAATTCCCCATCTGGTACTGGCTCTGGGCGGACGCCACGGACCCGGCCTGGCAGTCCTGGCTGCGCCTGCCGCTGGACCCCGCCGAACAGCACGCGAAAGCGGCGGCCATGGCCTCCCACACCACTCAAGTCCGGGCCCTGTCCTCCCGGCCCGGCGATGAGGTGCTGCTCCCGCCGGGGTTCCTGGCCCATTTTGAACGGCCGTTCGAGACGTTCGCGTGGCAGCGGCCGGGCGCGGCGGCCGGCAGCGGCGCCAGTTCCTACGCTGCCGCCGACGCGGAAGGCGTCTTCGACGCCGTCCACACCGGAACCGACGACCCCTGGCAGTACACCACCAGCTGGTACGAGCACCGCAAACGCTCCCTCACCCTCGCGGCACTGCCCGGCCTGAACTACACGGCGGGACTCGAAATCGGCTGTTCGATCGGAACCCTCAGCGTGGAACTCGCGCAGCGCTGTGCCAGCTTCCTGGCCGTCGACGCCAGCGGCGCCGCGCTGGCCCACGCCGCCCGGCGCCTCGACCACCTGCCCGCAGCCAGCACCCGCCACCTCACCGTCCCGCGGGACTGGCCGGAGGGCCGGTTCGACCTGATCGTGGTCTCCGAGGTGGGCTACTACCTCGCACCCGCTGAGCTGGCTGGGCTGTTCGAACGGGTCGAGGCCGCACTCCTGCCCGGCGGCACCCTGGCCCTGTGCCACTGGCGCCACCCCATCTCCGGCTGGGAGCTCGACGGCGATTCCGTCCACGCCGCGGCGCGCCGCCAGCTCGGCTGGGCCGACGCCGGGCTCTACCGGGAACGCGACTTCATCCTCGAGGTCCTGATCGCCCCCGGGCCCGGCGGGAAGCCGGGCCCGGGGGCCACCATGCCGGGCCCGGAAGGCTAAGCGGCATGGCCGCCCTTGCCCTGCCGCTGCCCCGCGGACACAGCATCGACCGGATCGCCGTCGTAATCCCCGCCCACAACGAGGAAGAGCGCCTCGGCCGCTCCCTGGACGCGGTGCAGCGCGCCGCCGACGCCCTGCACCGGCTCCGGCCCGGCGTGGACGTCAAGGTGACCGTGGTGCTGGACAGCTGCACCGACGGCTCCGCAGGGATCGCGGCCCGGTACGTTGCGGCGGACCGGCGCTTCAGCGCCCTCGAAGTGGCGGTCCGCAACACCGGAGCCAGCCGTGCGGCCGGAATCCGGGCCGCCGGCATCGGAACGTTCCGGCGGAGACCGCCCGGCAAGCGGTGGACGCCGCCGCCGTGGGCCGGACGGACCTGGCTGGCCAATACGGACGCGGACTCCCAGGTTCCGGACAACTGGCTCATCCGCCAGCTGGAATTCGCCGAAGCCGGAGCAGACGCCGTTCTGGGCTCGGTGGAGCCGGACCCCGCCGGGATGGATCCGGAGCTGCTCCGGCGCTGGCTGGAACGCCATCCTTTCAAGGAGGACCACCCGCACATCTACGGAGCCAACTTCGGCGTCAGAGCCTCGGCCTACCTGGCGGCCGGAGGCTTTCCGAAGCTCGCCTCGCACGAGGACCGGACCCTGGTCCAGAGCCTCCGGAACCGCGCTTTCACCGTGACGGCCACGGACAGCATGCGCGTGCTGACCTCCGGCCGGATCCACGCCCGGGCGCCGCACGGCTTCGGCGCGTACCTCCGGACACTGGGACGGCACCGGCCCCCTGCAGTCGACTGAGGCGTCGGCACTGGAGCTAATCGGTCCGCCTTGATAGCTTCAACGCATGGCCATCAAACTTGAGAACGTCGGTATCGCCGTTCGCGACCTTGAAGCAGCAATAGCCTTTTTCACCGACCTCGGGCTCACGGTCGTCGGCCGTGACACGGTCAGCGGCGAGTGGACCGACACTGCCGTCGGACTTGATGGCAACCACGCCAACATTGCGATGCTCCAGACCCCGGAC
>DASWAW010000028.1:0-2028 GCA_036390955.1 Arthrobacter sp. | reverse complement strand
GAACCTGGGGTCCGCGCCGTTCCGCTTGTGCCATGGCCACAGGCAGCTACCCCGGAATCAGACGTTGCCTGCTGCGCGGGCAGGGCTCAGGTAGAAGGTGAGGCGGAACTTCCCGATCTGCACTTCGTTGCCGGACTTCAGTTCCACGCTGTCGACGCGGTCGTGGTTCACGTATGTGCCGTTCAGGCTTCCGGTGTCCACGACTTCGAAGCTGCGCGCCGTACGGCGGAACTCGACGTGCCGGCGGGAGACCGTGACGTCATCGAGGAAGATGTCGGCGTCCGGGTGCCGGCCCGCCGTCGTGATGTCCGAATCCAGCAGGAAGCGGGCGCCGGTGTTGGGGCCGCTGTGCGCAACCAGCAGGGCGGAGCCGTACGGCAGCGCCTCGACGGCGGACCGCTCCTCAGCCGAGAGCTTCGGGGCAATGGTCGGTTCATCCCGGATCGGGGTGAGGTTGATCGACGTGGTCTCCGAAGCTTTCACTCCACCCGTGCCAAAACCGTCACCGGTGTTGTTGCGTTCGTGCCCAAACATTGATTCCTCCATTCGCTGCAGGTGTCCCCCCTGCAAACAACGCATGCCGTCCGGAAAAGCCTGGCAAATCCGGGATACAGCCCATCGGCGGGCGCTGTATCGCCGGTTTCCCGACGGTTTTCCCAACGACCCGGCCCAAAAAGGCCTTTGCTTTAGCCTACCTGCTGTTCGTACTCAGATGCACTGAGGAGCGACTCGACCGCGTCGGCTTCCGCGAGCTTGATTTCCATCAGCCAGCCCTCGCCGTACGGATCCGAATTGATCAGGGCGGAATCCGTGTCCAGCGCCTCATTGCGGGCGACCACTTCACCGGCAACCGGGGCATAGATGTCGCTGACGCTTTTGGTGGATTCGACCTCGCCGATGACGTCGTTGGCCTTGATCGTGGTGCCGACTTCCGGCATCTGGGCATAGACGACGTCCCCAAGGGCGTCCTGGGCAAAATCGGTGATGCCCACGCGCACGACACCGTCGGCGTTCGGGGCAGACACCCACTCGTGTTCCGCGGTGTAGGACAGCTCTTCGGGAATGATGCTCATGACGGGCCTTTCCTCGGGTCAATCACCAATGTCGACGGCGGTCAGCTGAACTGTCCGCCGCTGAAAGTATAGGCATATCCGGCCTGCCCCGGGGAGGACTCTGACATGATGGGGCGATGAGAGAACAAGCCGGTATCGGCTAGGCAATGCCCGAGCTTCCGGAAGTCGCGGCCCTGGCGGATTTCCTTGACCGGCGCCTGCGCGGGGCCGTTGTCACGAAGATCCAGCTCGTCTCGTTCGCGGTCCTCAAAACGGCGGATCCGCCGTTCTCCGCGCTGGAGGGCAGGACCGTGACCGGGGTGCGCCGCTTCGGCAAGTTCGTCTGCCTGGAGGCGGACGGGCTGTATTTCGTTTTCCACCTGGCACGGGCCGGCTGGGTCCGCTTCACCGAGGCACCCACCGGTGTAGCCCTGAAGATGGGCAAGGGACTTATTGCGGTGCGGCTGTTGTTGTCCGGTGACTCCGGCCCGGTGGGGCTCGACCTGACCGAGGCCGGCACGAAAAAGAGCCTGGCCGTCTATGTGGTCCGGGACCCGCACGACGTCCCGGGAATCGCCGCGCTGGGGCCCGATCCGTTCAGTCCCGGGTTCGACGTCGATGCGCTGGCGGCGATTCTTGCGTCCAGTTCCCAGCAAATTAAGGGCCTCCTGCGGAGCCAGAGTGTGATTGCCGGCATCGGGAACGCCTACAGCGACGAGATCCTGCACGCAGCCAAGACGTCACCGTTCGCCATCGCCAAGGCGTTGGACCGGGACGCGGTCCAGCAGCTCTACAGCGCCATCCATAGCGTTCTTGGAACAGCCCTGCAGGAAGCGCAGGGCAAAGCGCCTTCGGAACTCAAGGACGCCAAGCGGAGCCACATGCGGGTCCACGCCCGGACCGGCGAGGCGTGCCCGGTGTGCGGGGACATCATTCGCGAGGTCTCCTTCGCCGACACGGCGCTGCAATACTGTCC
>DASWAW010000027.1:0-8742 GCA_036390955.1 Arthrobacter sp. | reverse complement strand
CGCCGGCGCGGGACATCACGGAAGTCTCGGCCCTCGTCGAGTCGGCCATGGACACCAACGGAACGCTCGGCGCTGTCCCCCGGGCCTTCAAGAAGCCGCCCATGCCCGCCGCGAAGTCCATGCTGGACACCGGCTCGCTCGTATCGCTGCACGGCAGCCTTCCGGTCGGGAAGGCCAAACAGCCGGCCCAGGAGCGCAAAGCCGGCTGAGCCCTTACCCCGGGCAGGCAAGTCCGCTACGTTGGAACCCATGGAATTCAGATACCTCGGGAACAGCGGCTTCAAGATTTCGGAAATCACCTTCGGCAACTGGCTCACGCACGGCTCCCAGGTGGAAAACGAGGTCGCCACCCAGTGCGTCCGGGCAGCGCTCGACGCCGGTATCAGCACCTTCGACACCGCGGACGTCTACGCCAACACGGCCGCGGAGACCGTGCTGGGAACGGCGCTCCAGGACGAGCGGCGTGAGTCGCTGGAGATCTTCACCAAAGTTTTCGGCCCCACCGGCCCCAAAGGCCACAACGACCTTGGCCTGTCCCGCAAACACATCCTGGAGGCCATCAACGGCTCCCTCACCCGGCTGCAGACGGACTACGTGGACCTCTACCAGGCCCACCGCTATGACTACGAAACTCCGCTCGAAGAGACCATGCAGGCTTTCGCTGACATCGTGCGGCAGGGCAAGGCCCTCTACATCGGGGTCAGCGAGTGGACGGCCAACCAGATCCGCGACGGGCATTCCCTGGCCAAGGAACTCGGCTTCCAGTTGATCTCCAACCAGCCGCAGTACTCCATGCTGTGGCGGGTCATCGAGGCCGAGGTGATTCCGACGTCCGAGGAGCTTGGCCTGTCCCAGATCGTCTGGTCGCCGATGGCGCAGGGCGTGCTGAGCGGCAAATACCATCCCGGCAAGCCGGCCCCGGAGGGCAGCCGCGCCACGGATTCCAAGGGCGGATCGAAAATGATCGAGCGCTGGATGTCCAACGAAGTACTCACCGGCGTGCAGCAGCTCAAGCCGATCGCGGAGGAGGCCGGACTGACCATGGCCCAGCTGAGTATCGCCTGGGTGCTGCAGAACAAGAACGTGGCGTCCGCCATCATGGGCGCATCCCGGCCGGAACAGATCGAGAAGAACGTGGCCGCCGCGGGCGTGAAACTGGACGCCGGAATCATGGAGAAGATCGACGCGGCGATCGGCTCGCTGGCCGAGCGCGATCCCGCCCAAACCAAGTCGCCCGCCTCCCGGGAGGCATAGGCCATGACCGGCGCGCCCACGCTCGCCGTCACCGGTTCCACCGGACACCTGGGCGGACTGGTGGCGCGGCTGCTGGCCGGGGCCGGCAGCCCGCAGCGGCTCCTCGTGCGGGAACTCCGCCGGGCGCCGGAACTGGACGACGCTGTCCCCGCCGTCGTCACCTACGCCGACCCGGTGCTCGCGAAAGCTGCCCTCGAGGGGGTCAGGACGCTCTTTATGGTCTCCGCGGCCGAGGCCGAGGACCGGCTGCAGCAGCACTACACCTTTGTGGACGCGGCGGCCGCCGCGGGCGTGCAGCACATCGTCTACACCTCGTTCTTCGGCGCAGCTGCCGATTCCATCTTCACCCTCGGCCGGGACCATTTCGCCACCGAGGAGCACATCAAAGCCTCCGGAATGGATTTCACTTTCCTGCGGGACAATTTCTACCTCGACTTCCTGCCCTTGCTGGCAGGGGAGGACGGTGTTATCCGCGGCCCCGCCGGGGACGGTGTCATGGCAGCCGTTGCGCGGGCGGACATCGCGCGTTCCGCCGTGACCGTGCTCCGGGACCCGGCCCTGCACATCGGCAGAACCTACGATCTCACCGGGCCCGAAGACATCTCTTTGGCCACGGCCGCGGAACTGCTCACCGCCGGGACCGGCCGGACCATCAGGTTCCACAACGAGACGCTCGAGGAGGCCTACGCCTCGCGGGCTTCCTATGGTGCTCCGCCGTGGCAGGTGGACGCCTGGGTGAGCACCTATACGGCGATCGCCGCCGGCGAGCTGGCCGGGCCGACGTCGGCCGTCCACGAACTCACCGGCCGCGAACCGCTGGGCCTGGCGCAATTCCTGGCCGAGTCGCACACGATTTGAGCCCGGCGCCCCACCACGCTGCGGGACGGGTCCAGTATTGACGGCTTCCGGGCCGCGGCGTAGACCTGAAGACGGGTGACACCGGTCCAAAACCGGGCCGGTCCGGAACAGAATCGCAGTGCCATGCCGAAGCAGATGTCGCGACACTCGTCCATTTTGAAAACACCGCGCCACGGACGGAAGCTCTCGCCGCACCCCGGCGAACCGAGCCACGGCCCGCTGACGGCCGAGGAACTCCAGCTTGCCGTGCGGAACCATTCGATGCCGCTGGAGGCACTGCGGAGTGACACCACCCCGCCCGGGCTGCACTACCTGCTGAACCATTTCGACATCCCGTTCATCGATGCCGAGCACTGGCACCTGCAGATCGGCGGTGCCGTGCAGCGGTCCTTGGAACTGAACCTGAAAGCGCTCCGCCGGTCACCGAGAATCAGCGTCCCGGTGACCCTGGAATGCGCCGGCAACGGCCGCTCCCTGCTGCGGCCCCGCCCGCTCAGCCAGCCCTGGCAGCTTGAGGCCGTCGGCACCGCCGTCTGGACCGGGGTTCCGCTCGCCTATCTGCTGGCCCAGGCCGGGGTCGACGACGACGCCGTGGAGGTGGTGTTCACCGGCGCCGACAGCGGAATCCAGGGCGGCGTCCGGCAGCAGTTCGCCCGGAGCCTCCCGATTTCCGAGGCCCTGCGGCCCGACATCGTGCTGGCCTACCGGATGAACGGCAATGATCTGCCGCCGCAGCACGGCTATCCGCTGCGGCTGGTGGTCCCGGGCTGGTACGGCATGGCGAGTGTGAAGTGGCTGTCCTCGATCAAGGTGCTGACCAAGCCGTTTGACGGTTTCCAGCAGACCGTCGCGTACCGCTACCAGCAGGACGCGGACGACGCCGGCGTCCCCGTCACCTGGATCAAGGTCCGCGCACTGATGGTCCCGCCGGGCGTGCCGGACTTCTTCACCCGGAGCCGGATCGTGCCGGCCGGGCCGGTGATGCTGACCGGCCGCGCCTGGTCCGGGGAAGGTGCGGTGCAGCGCGTCGAGGTGGGAATCGATGGCAAGTGGGCACCGGCGCAGCTGCAGCACCCGGCAGCGCCTTTCGCCTGGTGCGCCTGGTCCCTGCCGTGGGTGGCCGACCCCGGAGACCACGAGTTGGCCTGCCGCGCCACGGACGCCACCGGCGCAACCCAGCCGCTGGAGCAGGTCTGGAACTACCAGGGCATGGGCAACAACGTGGTGCAGCGGGTCAAGGTCACGGTCCAGTAGCGGGCCATCCAGTAGCGGGCCGCTCTCAGCAGCCCTCGAAGTCGGTGAGCACTTTCACCTTGTCCGCCGAGGCGGACAAGGGGTCAAAGGTGTAGCCCAGCCACTCCCGCGCGAGCCGGCGGGCCAGCTCCACCCCGACCACGCGCTGGCCCATCGTCAGGATCTGACAGTCGTTGGACAGCACCGAACGCTCCACACTGAATGAGTCGTGGGCGGTGGCCGCACGGATGCCGTCCACTTTGTTCGCAGCGATGGCCACACCGATCCCCGTCCCGCAGAACAGGATGGCCCGGTCCGCATGGCCGTCCCGAATGAGCTCGCCGGCCGCGATGCCCACGTACGGGTAGGGCCGGGTGAACTGTTCGGGCGCGTCGCTGCGGTTGACGCCGATGTCGATGATCTCGCTGACCCGCGGGTCCGAGCGGAGATCCTCGAGGATCCGGTTTTTATAGTCAACCCCGGCCTCGTCGGCGCCCAGGATCAGGCGGATGCCCCCCGGAAGTCCTTCCGCCACAACGTCGGCGGCCTCGGTGCCCGCCAGCGGGCGGCTCATGAGTGTGCCCCGGCCGGCTGCCGCACCGCGGTGAGGTGCGGTCCCATCACGCTGAAGATCATGGCCAGGGAGGTGGCCCCGGGATCGGGCGTTCCCACGCTCTTTTCGGCGAGCGGGCGGGCTCGTCCCTTGCGCGGGCGCAGGGCTGCGGTGGCTTCCGCCGCGGCGGTGGCTGCCCCGGCCGCCTCCGCCCAGGCCAGCCCGGGCGCGCCCGCTCCACCCGCCAGCCGGCGGAACGTTTCCGTGAACGGGACCAGCGCGTCCACCATCGTCTTGTCGCCGACCTCGGCCTGGCCCAGCTCAACAATCCGGGACGCGAAGGACTGGACCGCGGCGGCGAGCTCATCCACACCGGGGGCATGATCATCGCCGAGGGACTCGCCGAAGGCCCGCAGTCCGGCACCCCACAGCACACCGGACGTGCCGCCGGCCTTGTCTGCCCAGGCGTCACCGGCCGCGGCCAGCAGGTTGCCGGCGCCCGCTCCCCGCGCCAAAGCGCCCGCGGCTGCAGCGGCCGCTGCATCGACTCCCCGGACCATGCCCCGGCCGTGGTCCCCGTCCCCGGCAACAGCGTCGAGGTCACCGAGCCGCTGCTCGGCTGCATGCAGCGCTTCGCGGGCCGCCCTGAGGGCAGCAACACAATTGTCCGCGTACGCCCGCGAACCCTCCCCTGCCTCGAAGACGTCAGCACCCGCGGCGTCGTCGGAAACCTGCTCCGTGGCCGCGTCACCCGCCGGCAGGGCAGCAGTGCCGCGCCGGTAGGCAGGTGTTTCCGCCGGGGCCGTCCAGAGTGGTTCGAGCTCCTCGTCCAGCCAGGTGACCGTGAGCGAGACGCCGGCCATGTCCAGGCTGGTGACCAGTTCGCCGACCTCCGGCATCACCAGGGTGTAGCCCGCGGCGCGGAGCAGCGCGGCGACGGTCAGCCACAGCACGAACAGCTCTTCGTGCTTGGTGGATCCGAGCCCGTTGAGGATCACAGCGATCCGCCGGCTGGCTCCCTGCGGCGTTTCCGCAAGCACCCGGGAGACGAGTTCGCGGCCAAGTTCCTTCGCCGGCGGCAGTTCGGTGTCAAAGAGCCCCGGCTCGCCATGGATTCCCAGGCCCAGGCCCATTGTCCCGTCCTCGAGCGTGAAGAGCGGCGCAGCGGCTCCCGGGAAGGTGCAACCCTGGAAGGCGCTCCCGATGCTCCGCGTCAGTCCATTTGCCTTGCGTCCGAGCCGGACGACGTCGGCCAGGTTTGCCCCCGCCTCGGCGGCGGCCCCCATGACCTTGAAGACGGTGAAGTCCCCGGCGATGCCGCGGCGCTTGCCCGACTCCGACGGCGGGGCGCTGGCGATGTCGTCCGTCACCAACACGTTCTCCACAGCGATACCTTCGGCCGCCAGCCGTTCGCTGGCCATCCCGAAGTTCATCACGTCGCCGGCGTAGTTTCCGTAGGCGAAGACGACGCCGGCGCCGTTCTCGGCGGTCTTCGCCACCGAGTACGCCTGCTGCGCCGAGGGCGAGGTGAAGATGTTACCCACCACGGCGCCGTCGGCCAGCCCCGCACCGATCAGTCCGGCGAAGGCCGGGTAGTGGCCGGAGCCGCCGCCGGCCAGCACCGCCACTTTGGGGTTGACGGAACGGCGGCGGCGGACGGCACCGCCGGGCACCTGCCGGACCAGGTCCGAGTGGAGGTCGCAGAAGCCTGCGAGGGCCTCCTCGGCAAAGTCGGAGGGGTCGTTGAATATTCTGGTCATTGTGGGCTCTCTCGGCTGCGGTCGCGAAGGCTGCTAGTGGATGTGGCTTCCGCCGTTGATGTCGATGGTGGTTCCGGTGAGGTACGCGGATTCCTCGGAGGACAGGAAGGTGATGACGGCCGCGATTTCCTCGGTGCTGGCGTTGCGGCCCAGGGGGATGCCGGCGTTGATGGCGGCTTCCTGCTCGTCCGTGCTGCCCACCCGGATGTTGGTGTCCACCGCGCCGGGGGTGATGGCGTTGACGGTCACGCCCGTGCTGCCGATTTCACGGGCCAGCGCCTTGGTGAAGCCGAGGATGGCGGCCTTGGCGGCCGAGTACGGGACCTTGCCAAAAACGCCGCCGCCGCGCTGGGCTGAGACGGAGGACATGTTAACAATCCGGCCCCAGCCGCCCGCGATCATGTCCGGCAGGAAAGCCTTGGTGACGAGGTAGGTGCCGGTGGCGTTGACGTCCATCACTTTGTGCCAGAGCTCCAGGGTGGTTTCCAGGAACGGCACCGGCGAGGTGATGCCGGCGATGTTGGCCAGGGCGCCGACCGGGGGAAGGTTCCCGGACCGGACTTCGGCCGCCACGGCCTGGTAGGCGGCGTTGACCGAGCCCTCATTGGCGACATCGATCTCGTGGCCGAAGGCGGGAACGTTGAACTCGTTGCCGATGTCGGCGGCCACCTTGGCGGACTTCTCGCCGTCGAGGTCCAGGATCACAACGGCCCAGCCGTTGTTGGCGTAGCGGCGTGCGGTGGTGATGCCGATGCCCCGGTCCGAGGTGGCTCCGGTCAGGACGGCGGTGCGCTGGATGGTGTTGCTCATGATGCTCCTTGAATGGTGTGTGTAGTGGCTTTTGCCGGGATCGATTGGTCAGATGAGGTCGGTGATGAAGCTGGCGGCCTTGGCGGCCGCGGCGGGGCGTTCCTCGTGGGTGACGTCCCGGGTTTCGAGTTCAAGCGAGAAATGGCCTGCGTAGCCCTGCGCGGCGACGGCCCGGAGTCCGGCCGCGAAGTCGGCGTGACCGTTGCCGATGCTCAGGTTGATGTTGCCGGGGACCGCGTCGCGCAGGTGGATGTGGGAAATCCGGCCCTCGTGGCGCCGGAGGTACTCGAGGGGGTCCTCGCCGGCGGCCACGATGTGGCTGAAGTCCATGACGATTCCAACGCCGGACCCGGCCAGCCGCTGTGCGAGCAGTTCGGCACGCTCCAGGTTCCAGCAGAACCTCAGGAAGTGCAGGGATTCGGTCCAGAGTTCGACGCCGAACTCCGCCGCGCGCTGCCCGGCGTGGGTGAGCTGGGCGGCAATTAGGTCCAGGTCCTCGTCGAGGCTTCGGACCGGTTCGTGGCTCAATGCGCCGCACGGGAGGACCAGCGCCTTCGCACCGGTGTCGGCGGTGAGGGTGAGCAGCGCGTCCAAGTGACGTTCACGGGCGGCCCGGCCGCCGTCGTCGAGCACTGCATTGAGGTCCCCGACATCCCCATTAACCGACCGGACCCGCAGACCGGAAGCGGCAACCTCGGCCGTTACCGCGGTAATGGCCGAGGCATCCAGTTTGTACGGCACGTGGTCGCACACTCCCGGGAGGGCGCCCAGGTCGATTTCGTCGAAGCCGAGGTCCGTGATGGTTCGGAGCGCCATGGACAAGTCCTGGTGCCGGAAACTGATGGACGAGCAGCCAAGTCGGGAGTTGAACATCGTCGTTGATCCTCTGGTCATGCCCGGGGGCGGTGGTGATGCAGACCACACTACGGACTTTCACTGTCAACAGTCAACCTTTGAAGTTGACTGTTGACATTGCCTATGGCGCGGGTCACACTGGATTCCATCAGTTGTTAACAGTCGACAGCGCCGGGCGGCACCGCTTCGGGCAAATCGAAAGGGATTCACCATGAGCAATGAAGCTCTGAAAATGCGCGGCCACGTGCATGGCACTAAGGATGCAAAGCGGGTCGCCATCGGATCCAGCGTCGGCGCGGTGATCGAGACCTATGACTTCATCGGGTTCGGCACGGCAGCTGCCCTGTACTTCGGGACGGCGTTCTTCCCCACCGGCGACCCGGTCACGGGAACCCTCGCCGCTTTCGCCACCCTGGGTGTCGGGTTCGCCGCCCGGCCCATCGGTGGCATCATCGGTGGGCACCTGGGCGACAAGGTGGGCCGCAAGCCCGTCCTGGTGGCCTCGCTGATCCTCATGGGCATCGCCACCTTCGTGATTGGCCTGCTGCCCACTTACAACCAGGTCGGGCTGCTCGCCCCGGCGCTGCTGGTGTTCGTGCGCATCGTCCAGGGCCTGGCCTTCGGTGCCGAGTGGGGCGGTGCGATCCTGATGAGCTACGAACATGCCCCGTGGAAGTCCAAGGGCAAGTACACCGGCATGGTCCAGGCAGGCTTCCCGGTCGGGCTGCTGCTGGCAAACCTGGTGTTCCTCGCCAGCGCCCAGCTCGGCGGCGAACTCTCCTGGCGCATTCCGTTCCTCGCCAGCATCGTGCTGGTCGCCGTCGGCCTCATCATTCGCTCCAAGGTCCCCGAGTCCCCCGTTTTTGACGAGGTCAAGGACAGCGGCGACATTGTGAAGTCGCCCATCACGGAGGTCCTCAAGACCGACTGGCGCAATATCGTCAAGGGCATCGGCCTCCGCATTGCCGAGACGGCAGGTTACGCCGTGTCCATCACCTACATGATTTCCTACCTGAACAGCCAGCACTTGGCCGACAAGACCCAGACCCTTGTGGCGCTGTGCATCGCCTCGGCCATCGGCATCTTCGCCACCCAGGCCTGGGCCCGGCTGACGGACAGGGTCGGCCGCCGCCCGCTCTATATCTGGTCCTGCGCTTTCGCCCTGCTGTTCGGCATCCCCATGTTCCTGCTGGTCAATACCGGACTCTTCATCCTGATCATCGCCACCCTCGTCGTTTCGTACGCTGTGTGCCAGAACTCCCTCGCCGGCGCCCAGGGCGCCTGGTTCCCGGAGCTTTTCCAGGCGAAGACCCGCGCCTCCGGCGCCTCGCTTGCCTACCAGATCTCGGCCATGGTCTCCGGCTTCACGCCGTTCATCACCACGCTGCTGTTCGTCAGCTTCGGGTGGATGGGACCGGC